>DASVRB010000661.1:0-6665 GCA_036388835.1 Thermoanaerobaculia bacterium
GAAGCCGAGTGGGTCGCCGTTCTGGTCCTGCGCTTCGACGATGCCGTCGGAGAGGTAGACGACGGCGTCGCCTTCCTTCAAATCGGCCTCGGCGGTCTGGGTGATGAGGTGCTCGCGCACGCCGAGAGGGAGCGACGGTGATTCGAGCGAAAGCGGCGCGGTCTCGCCGCGGCGCAGCAGGTACGGATAGAGATGACCGGCGTTCGTGTGGCGCACCGTGCCGCGCTCGAGATCGAAGATCGTGAACGCGAGCGTCATGAACGCGCGGCGCTCCGTCGAGCGGAACACCAGCTGATTGAGGCGCTGGAAGAGCGACGTCTCGTCGGCTCCTTCTTCGACCAGCGTCGTGATCGCCGCCTTCACCATCGCCATGACCAGGCCGGTCGAGAGCCCGTGACCCGACACGTCGCCGATGGCGACGGCGAGGCGCGATTTATCGATGTTGAAGACGTCGTAGTAGTCGCCGCCGATCGACGCGGTCGGCTCGAAATGCGCGGCGAATGAAACGCCGCGGAACTGCGGCCCTTCCTTCGGCAGAAGGTTGCGCTGAATGGTCGCGGCGATGGCGATCTCGCTCTGGAGGCGTTCTTTCTCCGAGACCGAGAGCAGCAATGACGCGATCGACTCCGTCATCCGATCGAACGACTGCGCCATCGCGCCGAGCTGGTTGTGCGGCTTCATCCGGATGCGGTACGAGAAGTCGCCGCGCTCGACGGCGCGCGTGCCACGCTCGATCCGATTCACGGCGCGCGAGATCGAGAAGATCAGGACCGCCGCGAACGCGCTGGCGATGAAGTACGCGACCATCAGCGCCGCGGTGAGGCCGATCAGCGTCCAGAAAATCGCGCGCATGATCTGCGAGTTCGTGGCGCCGCCGAAATAGAACTGGATGAGGTTCGAGACCGGGTTGGAGATCGCGGTGAAGAGGCGTTTACGCGGATCGGGCTCGCCGTCTTCCCAGCGGATCAGGCCACCTTCTTCCGTGATGTCGAAGAAGAAGACGCGGCCGAGGCTGAAGCCGCGGCTGGCGAAGTCGTCGAAGTCGCCGTGCTCGCGGATGGTGATGCCCTCGCGTTCTTTTTCCGCGATCTTTGTGGCGATGACCATGCCGCCTGCGCGTTCTTCGAATTGCCGCGCCCACCGATCATTCATCGGCAGCGCGAGCACGACGGTGCGGTCGCCGGGATACTGCCGCGCGGAGATGAGGTAGGGCGTTTTCTCGCGCAGCGCGAAGCCGCTGTAGGTCGTGTCGCGCAACCACGCCGGCAGTTGTTTGCCGGTGGCGTCGCTGGTGTCGTAGAGCTCGAGCCCTTCGTCGCGCGGACGCGTTCCGCGCGCGGCGTACTCGCTGTTCAGCCGCTCGAGATAGCTGAGCGACGATTGCCGTTCGGTGCGGAAGCTGGCCTGACTCGCGACCGCGGCGACGATGTAGAGAATCGCGGTGAGCAGGACGGCGAACAGCACGAACGGAAGGACGCCGATGAGCACGTAGCTGAGCATCAGGCGCCGGCCGACGGTCCAGAAAAGCTTGGAAAGGATCCAGCGCGAGACGAGCGCGAATCCGAAGAGGGTGATGGCGATGAAGACCAGCCACGCCGAGAACTCCACCAGGCCGAGGCCGGGGAGATACGCGTCGAAGCGATCGAGAACGTTCTCGAGGTAATTCGTGACGAAGATCGTCACGAGGCTCCCGAGCCAGAAGAGCAGCGCCGGCGAAAAGCGCCGCCGTTGAATCTCGGGTTCGACGTCCATCAAAGTCATGATGACACAGGGGTCCGCACACACTTCGGGCTGCAGAGCGAATGTACGTCGCGTGGCCGCCGGGGTTGCGCGCAAACTCGAGCTCGTGCCCGAGTTTCACCCGCGCGGCGCGCCGATCCGCCTCGGAATACGCAATGATTGGCCCCTGTATAACGAACACCATGCGCCTGATCGCCGCCGTGCTCACGTCCCTGTTCGTCGCTGACGCCGCCCACGCGGCGTGCGTCAATCGATTCATGGCCCGCAGCGAGCGCGCGCAACAGGTCGTCACGCTGCTGACCGGCAAGTTGACGTTTCAGGAAGCGCAGGATCTCGCCGCGAAGATCAAGGCGAACCAGGCGCCGCGACTGGAGTGGGTCGGCGATGACGGCAAGACGCTCTCGAAGCAGGTCGGCGATCTGAAGGTCGTCCGCCCGATGCCGGTCGGCTGCGACGGCAAGAGCTCCGGTGTCGTGGTCGTCGCAACGTTCCTCTCCATCAAAACGCCGGTGAAGAAGATGAACGTCAAGCTCGACGCGAATACGACCGTGGCGTTCGAGCAGCAGCCGTAGCGCGCGCCGCGTTGCGCTGCGCGTTGGGCGTTAGGCGTTAGGCAAATGCGCGTTGTTGCGAGCCGCGCGGGCGCTGCCTCGGTCGAGCGCGGCTTCAGGCGTTGAGCAATTCGGGACTGCCCTCAATCAGGCAAGACATCCCGAAAGCCCAACGCCCAAAGCCATCCTGCCCGCGCGTCAGCGCGAAGACGAAGACATCGCGGCGTCTCCGAACGGCAGTCTCCAGACGCCGCGGCCGTGCGTGGCGGCGACGAGGTATCCGGTGTTCGCGTTGTAGTGCAGGTCCATGATGGCGACGACCGGCATGTTGCGGCGCTCGGACGTCCAGGTCGTACCGCGATCGGCGGTCGTGTAGACAGCGGTGTCGGTGGCGAGCCACATGCGGTTCACATCGTGCGGGTGCAGCGCGAGCGCGGTTGCCGGCACGTCGGGCAGGCCGCCCGAAACGTTCTTCCACGTTGCGCCGGCGTCGGTGCTCATGAAGACCTTGCCGGGTGTCGTGGGGGTGTTCGCGTCGTAGCCGTTGAAGACGGCGTAGACGGTGTTCGCGTTGTCGAAGCCGGCGATCACGCGG
The DNA here is from genome assembly GCA_036388835.1 of Thermoanaerobaculia bacterium. Classification (GTDB taxonomy): domain Bacteria; phylum Acidobacteriota; class Thermoanaerobaculia; order Gp7-AA8; family Gp7-AA8; genus QHVT01. The sequence goes on from DASVRB010000661.1 coordinate 2,887, forward strand.
CTGACGAAGCGGTTCGGCAGCGTGCTGGTGTCGACGCGCAACATCGTTGCGGTGCCGTCATCTTTGATCGTGAAGCGGTAGATCGAGCCGCTGTTGGTGCCGGTCCAGACGATGCGGTTGTTGACCGGCGACACTGAGATCGACGTCGGCGTGCCGTCGGTGTTCTCCAGCGGCACGAGGCGCTTCGACGCTTCGCCGCGCACGACGGAGCGATACAGGCCGCGGTTGCTGGCGCCGTACGTGATGTTCGGCTGCACCGGATCGAGCGCGAAGACCGGCACGAATGCGGTGGTCTCATTCGCGGCGATGCTCGCTTTCGAGAAGACGTCCCACAGCCAGCCGGCGCTCGAGTCGAAATTCTTTTTGCCACCGGCGTCGTGGCGATGCACCGAGAACTGGCTGCCGAGATAGACGATGTTCGGATCGACCGGATCGAAGATCGCGATCGTGCCGTCGCCGGCGCCCCACCCTTCCCACACATTGCCGTCCCAGTAGCCGCAGGAGTTGTCCTGCATGCCGCCGAGAATGATGTTCGGGTCGGTCGGGTGCGAGGCGACGCGATAGAACTGCAGCGTCGAAAGGCCGTTGTTCAGGTTCTCCCACGAATAGCTCATGCCGGCGAGAGGACCGTACGGCTTCATGCTTGCCGAGCGCCGTTTGCCGCGCGGGCCGCTCGGCTGCTGCGCGACATTGGTGGACGTGCGGTAAAGACCGCCGTCGTTCACGACGTAAACGCTGCCTTGCGGACCGAGGATGATGCCGTGAATGTCAGGGTGGATGACTTTGGTCGTGTCCATCGCGGCACACGTGTAGACCGGCAATTTGGTGATGAAGTCGAGGCGCGACGGCTTCGTGCCGAGGTCGGTGCAGTGCGGCGTGGTGTCGATCCAGGTGCGGCCGCCGTCCTGCGAGCGGTAGATCATGCCGCGCCACGGCAGCTCGAGCAGGCGCTGCGGCGCGGTGAGCGGCTCGGGCAGGAACTGGGTGTAATTCGCCGAGCCGCCGATCCAGAGGTCGTCCGCATTCTCCGGATTGACGGTGATGACGTTGTCGTACGTGCACTGGCTGGTGCAGTAGTCGGGGATGCCTTCGGTCCGCGATCCGAGGCAGCGCCAGCTCGCGCCGCCGTCTTCGGACTTGAAGAGCAGACCCATTCCCGTGACTTGATCTTTCGTGTTGTCGAACACTCCGTTGCCGTCGATATCGAGGCGGTTCGACGACGACTCGAAGCCGGCGTACAGGACGCGCGGATTCGATTTCGACATGCCGATCTCGACGCGGCGGAAGTCAGCAGTCGTTTCGGGGTTCGGCAGGCGCGTGATCTGCCGGTACGCGCGCGTAGCCGGGTCGAAGACGCCCAGTTGCGCGACCTCCGCCGGCAGCGCGCCGAAGCCGCCCACTTTCCGCGGCGTGATGTAGCTCCAGGTCGCGCCGGCGTCCTCCGATTTGAGAATGCCGCCGAGGTACTCGCTGACGTACAGCAGGTCGGGCGCGAGCGCGCCGCCGTATTCGAAGTCGAGGAAACCGGCACTCACGGCCATCGCCTCGTTGACGACGTGACGCGTCGCGGCGAGGAGGCGAGTCCAGCTCTGGCCGCCGTCGGTCGATTTGAAGACGCCGGTCTGCGGCTGCTCGGGCGGCGTACGGAAGGCCGTGCTGACGGTCGCGGTGGTGGCGTACATCGTGTTCGCGTCGCGCGCGTCGAACTCGAGTCCTGTGATCGCGGCGTAGTCGAACGTCCAGCCGTTGCCCGTGCTCGGGAGCATGTTCCAGGTCTGGCCGCCGTCGGTCGATTTGAGGATGCCGGCGCCATGAATGCTCGTGCTGCCGTTCGGCTCACCGGTTCCCGCGTACAGAACGTTCGGATTGTCCGGCTTGAAGCGAATGACGTTGATGGCGAGCGTCGGCAGCGACTGCTCGCCGATGGAGCGCCAGTTCGCGCCGCGATCGTCCGAGCGCCAGATGCCGCCCTGCGCGGTGCCGAGGAAGAGGAGGCTCGGGTTGTTCGGATGAATGGCCAGTGTCAGTGCGCGGCCGCTCGCGTGCTGTGCGGTGTCGAGACCGTACGTGATGTCGCGCAGCGGCGCCGGCCCGAGGTTCTGCCATTGCGCGTCGCTCGCAGCGAGCATCCGGCGCTGCGCCAGCTCGCGCAGCGTTTCCGCGCGATGGACGTCGGCGGGGATGCGGCCGGTGGGATATGCGCGCTGTTCCCAGTACCAGCGGTCGCGCGCCTCAGGATCGTCCTCCGAGCCGGTGGAGAGCTCCATGCTCATCCGGGCCTTCCACTTTTCGTCGGAAGGCGCTGGTTCGTTGCGCGGCGCCGTGCTGCTGCAGGCGGCGCCGAGGATGACCGCACAGAGCGCGGCCGAGAGGGTACGGGTCGGGAGAGTGGACATGGGGCCTCCAGCTGATTTTTCGGGACGCGGTTATTTGAACAGAGCGCTGGAGGCGCCGCAACAACATGGGATGAAACGTAGCTAATACGACACGAACCGTCCGATTACGGCTGCGGAGAGTGAAGAGGCCGTCAGCGCCCCTGCCATTCCGGCTTCCGTTTTTCGATGAACGCGTTGAGCCCTTCGTTCGCGTCGCCGGTCTGCATCAGCTCGTCGAGATACAGCCGCTCGACGCGCTCCAGACGCTCCTCGAAATCGGCGGCCTGGGCCAGCCGGAACGCTTTTTTGGTGAAGCGGATCGATGACGCGCTCTGCCGGTAGATGCGCTGCAGCCACTCGTTCGCGCGGTCATCGAATTCGGCGAGAGGAAAGACGGCGTTCACGAGGCCGAGGCGCTCCGCGGTGGCGGCGTCGACCGGATCGCCGGTCAGCAGCAGCTCCAGCCCTTTGCGCGGCGCGGTCTGTCGCGAGAGCTGATAGGCAGCGACGGGCGGAAAGACGCCGAGATTGATCTCCGGCTGTCCGAACCGCGCGCGCTCGGAGGCGAGCACGAAATCGCACGCCAGCGCGAGCTCGCATCCGCCGCCGAGCGCCACCCCACGCACCAGCGCGATCGTCACGAGGTCGAGGCGCGCCAGGATCCGGAAACAATCGTGGAACGCCGAGAGCATCGTGGCTACCCGATCGCCGAGGTGGTCCTGCACGCTCGCCCCGGCCGAAAACGCCTTCTCGCCGGACGCATCGATGATCAGCGCATGACGGTCGTTGCGCACCCGCCCGAGCGCGTCGCGCAACTCCTCGAGCATGGTGATGTCGAGAATGTGCAGCGGCGGATCGGTGAGCGTGATGCGGTAAGCGTTGGCGTCGGAGGAAAAGTGGACTTTCACGGGAGGGATTATGGCGCGTCGCGGCGATGGCGTGTGTCAGCGCAGCGGCAACGTCGCGATCCCGTAGGACCGAAACTCGGCGTCGATGGTGACGACGGTCATCTCGTGATGCAGCGCCTGGCAGATGAGCATGCGGTCGAACGGATCGCGATGATGCATCGGAAGGTTCAGCAAACGGCCGAGCGCTGGCTCGTGCAACGAAAGAGAGGCGATCGAATGCGCCAGGCGCCGCTCCGTCAGGTACTCGTCAGCCGGCGGAGGGAGCATCAGCTTTCCGATCTGATGCTTCGCGAGTGCTTCCCACACCGACACGACGCTGAGAAACACGTCATTCGATTTCGTGCGGATCGCGTCCGCGGCCGGCGCCGGCAGTCGCGAGTCGTTGGTGATGTACCAGAGGAAAGCGTGCGTATCGAGCAGGAGCCTCATTTGCCTTCGAACGCGTCGAGCACGTCGTCCGGCAGCGGCGCGTCGAAGTCGTCGGGCACCACGAACT
>DASVRB010000662.1:0-6463 GCA_036388835.1 Thermoanaerobaculia bacterium
TGCCGTCGTGTCGCCCTCGCAGCGCAGCGCCGCGACGATCGGCGCGGAGTTCCCGTCGGTGTACGTCGAGTGGAGGACCGGCAATCCTGCCCGTCCCGAGTCCGGAGCGAGGAGCGCCGAGGACGAGCGCCTTTCCGCCACGACGTTGTATGCCTCGCAGTGGCAGCGCGACGATTTCGACACCTGGGCCTTCGACGTGGCCATCGACGAGCAGGCACGCGATCCGTTCACGCTGCGCATTGCGGACGACGGTGCGAGTGCGGCGTTCCCGCTCGAGGTTCTCAACCGCTGTCAGCGCCACATCGAGCGGCGCAATCGGCATTCGCAGGGACAGCTCTTCACGCGCGTGCTGCGCAAACATCGCGCGCTGCACGATCTCGAGAAGCCGCTCGTCCGCGCCGATTACAACCACGCGCTGGACGTGCGTCAGTGGCTGCTGCGTCTCGACCCCGATGCGTCGCTCGCGCTGCAGCTCGCGGCGCTGTTTCACGATGTGGAGCGGCTCGTATCGGAGGCCGACGTGCGGGTCGAACATCTCGCCGCCGACTATCAATCGTTCAAGGATGCACATGCCGCCAAAGGGGCGGAAATGGCGATGGCCACACTGGCGGAGGCGGGCGTCGGCGAGAGCGTGCGTTCGCGCGTGGCGGAGCTGATCGCGAAACACGAGCGGCCGACGGACGATGCGGACGTGGCGCTGCTCAACGACGCCGACGCGCTGTCGTTCTTCTCGCTCAACTCCCACGGTTACGCCAGCTACTTCGGCCCGGAGCAGACGAAGAAGAAGGTGGCATACACGTGGAATCGGATGCGCGACGGCGCGCGCGCGAAACTGGCCACCGTGCGGCTGCGTGCGGACGTCCGCGAAATGATCGATGAATTGCCGTCGGGCGTTGGACGGTAGGCATACCCAACGCGACGAATGAAGTGAGGAGCAAACGTTAATGGATCTTTCGACACAGGAAATCGAGCAGCGCGTCCAGTCCCTGGGGCAGTGGTTTCACAATCTCGATTTGCGCGGGGTGAAAACCGCCCCCGACCATTTCCTCGGCGATTACCCGAATGTCAAATGGCAGCGGTTCGCGCACGCGGTGCCCGAGGACCTGACCGGCAAGTCGGTGCTGGACATCGGATGCAATGCCGGGTTTTATTCGATCGAGATGAAGCGGCGCGGCGCCGCGCGCGTGGTGGGCGTCGACTCGGACGACGTCTATCTCAATCAGGCCCGTTTTGCGGCGGAGGTGTCGGGCTACAAGGACATCGAGTTCCGCAACATGTCGGTCTATGACGTGGGGCAGCTCGGCGAGAAATTCGATCTGGTGATTTTCATGGGCGTGCTCTATCACCTGCGTCACCCGCTTCTCGCGCTCGACACGCTGTACGACACGGTGGTCGGCGACATGCTGCTGTTCCAGAGCATGCAGCGCGGCAGCAAGGAGGTCGCGCCGGTCGAGGAGAATCATCAGTTCTGGGACGAAGCCGTATTCGAACAGGACGGCTATCCGCTGATGTATTTCGTGGAGCGCCGCTATGCGAACGATCCGACGAACTGGTGGATCCCGAATCGCGCCTGCGTCGAAGGAATGCTCCGCGCCGCCGGCTTCGTGATCGAAGCGCACCCGGAAGACGAGGTCTATCTCTGCCGCCGCGGCGAGAGGCCGACGTTCGGGGACGCGTAGACGAGTGCCTCGGAGTTCCTCGGGGTTCCTCGGGGTTCCTCGGGGTTTCTCGGTTTCGGTTCTGGCTCCACTCCGAGGAACTCCGAGGAACCGAGGAACTCCGAGGAACTCCTAAGAACCGCATCAAGGAGAAAAATGCCCGTAGAAGCAGTCATGCTCTGGAACGAGCCGAACAACATGTCGCACTGGGATTTCGAGATCGATCCCGAGTGGAAGATCTTTTCGGAAATGACTTCATTGGCCGGTCAGGCCATCAAGAGCGTCAATGCGTCGCTGCCGCGGGTGCTCGGCGGGATTTCGCCGATCGATCCGTTTTTCATCGAGCGGATGGAGCGGCAGGGGGTACTCGACAACGTCGACGTGGTGGCGGTGCATGGATTTCCGCTCGACTGGAATCACTGGCAGATTCACGAGTGGCAGTCGAAACTCGACGAGATCCGCAACGTCACGAAATTGCCGGTATGGGTGAGTGAGGTCGGCGTCTCGACGTTTGGCGCGGAAGAAGTCCAGGTGTTTGGATTGCGCAGGACGATGGAGCTGATTCTCGATTCCGTCCCGCGCGTGCACTGGTACTCACTGTACGACCTGCCGAAGGCGTGGCCCGCCACGACCCGACATCGTGAGGCCGAGGGGTCGTCGTATTACCGCCATTTCTACATGGGGCTATTGAAGGAAGACGGCACACCGAAACTCGCGCTGGAGGCGCTCACCGATTACACGCCACAGGCGGGAATCTGTCAGTGGCTGCATTACGAGGATCACCGTCTGGACGACGCCGTACAGTGGCTGAAAAAACTCGGCGTAAAGAAATTGCGCACTGGCCTGAGCTGGGCCGATCACCATCGCCCGAATTCACTGGAGTGGTTCGATAAACAGATGAAGGCGCTGGAGCCGTTCGACGTCACGCTGACGTATTGCTTTACACCCGGCTCGCGCGGCATACGCGATCACTACACCTCGCCCCCGCAGGTGGTGGGGGAGTTTGCCGATTTCTGCGCGGAGATGACGAAGAGATACGCGTAAGTGGAGGACAGGCAATCATGCCTGTCCTCTTTCTTCGCAACGGGGGGACAGGCAGGATTGCCTGTCCTCCACTTACTGACGGACGTCAATCACGATCCGTCCCCGCACTTTGCCGGCGAGGATTGCTTCCGACAATTCGAAAATCTTCGCCAGCGGCTCCGTGCGCGATAACTCCGCAAGTCGCGCAAAGTCGATGTCGCGCGCGAGGCGCGACCACGCTTCGAGGCGTTGTGCGCGCGGGGTATGGATGGAGCTGACGCCGAGAAGGGAGACGTTGCGGAGGATGAGCGGCCAGACGGCGGTGGCGAGCTCGTGGCCGCCGGCCATGCCGCAGCAGGCAATGGCCCCGCCGTACGCGGTCTGCGCGAACACATTCGCGAGCGTGGTGCCGCCGACGGTGTCGATGCCGCCGGCCCAGCGCTCTTTCTGCATCGGTGCGCCGGCCGCGGCCAGCTCGTCGCGCGAGACGATCGACGTCGCGCCGAGGCCGCGCAGGTAGTCGGCGAGCTCCGGGCGTCCGGTCGACGCGGCCACGCGATAGCCGAGCTTCGCGAGCAGCAGGACGGCGATCGAGCCGACACCTCCCGCGGCGCCGGTGACCACGATTTCTCGATCGCTCGGCAGCACGCCGTTCCTCTCCAGCGCCAGCACGCAAAGCATGGCCGTAAAGCCGGCGGTGCCGATCTGCATCGACTGCTCGAGGGTCATCCCCTCGGGCAGCGGCACGAGCGCGTCTTCACGCACGCGGGCGCGCTGCGCGTAGCCGCCCCACTCGGTTTCGCCGAGGCCCTGGCCGACCGCCAGCACCTGCTGTCCGGATTCGGTGGTGCCGGCCACGTCGATGCCGAGGACCATCGGGAACTTGCGCACGATCTTGCCGCGGCGCGTCACCGCGAGCGCGTCTTTGTAGTTGAGCGATGAATACGCAACGTCGAGCGTGATGCCGTCGCCGGGGAGCTCGTCGAGCTGTTCGAAGGCCACTCCGTTTTCGCGCGCGACGAGGGCGTTGAAGGTCATGCGCGGCTTTTATACTCGCCGCTCATGCGGGTCAACACGCGGATCAACACGAACGCCTGGAACCGTCTGCGCTACACGCTCTACGCGCCGTTCTACGACCTGATCGCCCGCCGCCTCGCGCGCGGCCGGCGTCGCGCGCTCGAGCTGCTGAACGTGCGCGCGGGCGAGCGCGTGCTCATCGTCGGTTGCGGCACCGGTCTCGATCTCGAGCTGCTGCCGCGCGGCGCGCAAATCACTGCTGTCGATCTCACGCCGGCGATGGTGGAGAAGACGTGCGCCCGCGCCGCGAGCCTCGGCATGTCGATCGATGCACGCGTGATGGACGCGGCGGCGCTGGAGTTGGAGGCCGCGAGCTTCGACTGCGTGATCCTGCACCTCATCCTGGCGGTGGTGCCGGATCCGTACACCACCGCGGCTGAGGCCGCGCGCGTGCTGCGCCGCGGCGGACGCGTTTCGATCTTCGACAAGTTCCTGCCGGACGACGGCGATCCGTCCGTCATGCGCCGCATCGTCAATGTGTTGACGAACCTTTTCGCGACGGAGATCAATCGGCGCCTCGGCGAGATCCTCGGCGGCACGAAGTTGCAGGTGGTGACGAACGAAGCGTCGGTGTTCGGCGGCGCGTTTCGCGTGGTGATCGCGACGAAATGACCTATTTCTTCACCGTTTTCGCGAGATATTCGCGAATGTTCGCGTGCGTCGCCTCATCGCTCCACTGATCGAGCACGGTCGGGTCGAAGTCGTTGGCGTAGTGCTTGGCGCGGCCGATGGTGCGGTCGCGGAGCTGACGTTTGGCGAGTGCGAACGCCGGTGCCGGTAGGGCGGCGAACTGGCGCGCGATCTCGATGGCGCGCGGCAGCAGCGAGACGGGATCGGCCACCTCGTCGATCAGCCCGAGGCGGAGCGCGTCGTCGGGAGTGAACGTGCGGCCGGTGTACATCAGCATCTGCAGGTGTTGCGGCGGCACGGCGAAACGAACGGTCTCGATGACGCTCGGCGGGAACGGCACGCCGACCAGCAGCTCGGGCATGCCGATGCGGCCGTTGCCGCTGGCCATGATCCGGTAGTCGCCGGCGAGCGCGAAGACGCAGCCGCCGGCGATTGCGTGGCCATTGAGCGCCATGATCAGCGGCTTCGGAAACGAGAAGAGATCGAGCAGCGTGCGCGAAAGTGCGGGGAGAAAGCGCTCCGCGTAGGCGCGTCCGCCGTCGACGAGACGAAAGAGATCGACGCCGGCGGAGAAGATCGAGCCGCTGCCGGTGAGCACCAGCGCGCGCGCTTCCGAGGCGCCGACTTCGGCGACCGCGAGTGCGAGGCCGTCGAGGAGCTCGATGTCGAGCGCGCTCGCTTTTCCGTGCGCGAGGCGGATCGTGGTGATGGGTCCGTTGTCGATGCGTTCGATCATGGCCGCGCATTGTATGCAGCGGCGGCGAGGGTCAATCAACCATCGCTTTGGCAAGCTCGGACGCGCTCGCGGCGGGATCGAACGACCGCTCGACCGCGCCCGCGCGATCGAGCAGATAGATCTTCAGCGTGTGATCGACCAGCGGGCCGGCGGCGGAGCCGGAGTCGCGGATCTGGTAGCGCGCGCCGAACCGCGCCACCACCGCGTCGATCTCGGCTTTCGAGCCGGTGAGGCCGATGGCCGGGACGGCCTTGAAGTATTCGAGGTAGCGATCGAGCACCTCAGGTGTGTCGCGCGGATCGACGCTCACGAACAGCGTCGGGATGTCGCGCGCATCCGCTCCCGCATCGCGATAGGCGCGGGAGATTTTCGACAGCAGCGTGGGGCAGGCGTCGGGGCAGTGCGTGTAGCCGAAGAAGAGCAGGGCCCGTTTGCCGCGCAGCGAGGAGAAGCGGAACGGACGCCCTTCATCGTCGATGAGCGTGAGGTCGTTCGTGCTCGCCGCAGTGGCCGGTGCAGCGGGCGCGCTCGCGGTTGTCTGCGGTTGTTCGCGCGTGCCGGCCTGCACGCGCGCCAGCACTTTGCGCGTGCTGCGATCGCTGAACGTGAGCTGGAGCTCGACCTGCTCGCCGGCGCGGAGGTCGCGATTGGTATCGACGAGCATGAGATGCGTCCCGCCCGGCCCGAGCCGCACGCGTTGGCGCGGCTCCGCGACCACGCGCTCGACCTGCTTCATCGACATCACGCCGTCATCGCCGCGGGAGGTCTCGTGAATCTCGACCACGCGCGCGGCGGGCGAGGTCGCGCCGACGAGCGCGATCGGCGTATCGGTGCGGTTCACGAGCTCGAAGTAGGCCGCGGCGATGTTCCACGCCGGATTCGATTCGCCGGCCCAGGCGCGCTCGATCGCGACGCCGGGCGGCGGCGGTTTGAGGGAGAGGATGTACTCAGCCATGGCCATCCGCTCGCGCTTCGGAATGTCGGGATAGGCAGGCATGCCGGTACGTCCGTCGGCGATGCCGAACGCGATGGTGGAGGCCATCCCTTCGACGGTTTTCGCGCCGCTGAACGAATCGCGATCGCGCAGGTCGCGCGGCGGAAATGCGGAGAGTGCGGACGCCGGACCGTTGCCGTCGCCGTCCACACCGTGGCACGCCGCGCAACCGTACGCGAGATAGGCCTCGCGGCCGGTGGAGACGTCCGCGCCCGGGCCACAGGCGGTCATGAGGAGCAACGCGAGAAGAAGGAGCAGCGGCACGGGGGCAATTCTAGCGATTGGTTCTAGTGGAGCGGTGGGCTTCAGCCCGCCGACCGTTTGACAGCCGGCGGGCTGAAGCCC
>DASVRB010000663.1:0-3625 GCA_036388835.1 Thermoanaerobaculia bacterium
GGGCTTCAGCCCGCCGGCCTCTCGACGATTCGGCGGGCTGAAGCCCGCCGCTCCACTCAGCACGACGTGGAGTACTTCGATGAATTCGATGAGTGCCTTCTTCGGAACGACGTACGGCGGCAGGAGCCGCAGCACGCGCTCGCGCGCGGTGCCGACGACGAAGCCGCGCGCGAGCAGTTCGCGCGCGACCGGCGCGGCGGGACGATCGAGCTCGAGGCCCCACATCAGCCCCGCGCCGCGCACGTCCACCACCGGCAAACGCTTCGCTTCGCGCGCGAACCACGCGCCGAGCTCCTGCACGCGCGGCAACAGCTTCGCTGTTTCTTCGAGCACGATCGCGCCGAGGCGGCAGGCCACCGGATTGCCGCCGAACGTCGTGCCGTGCTGGCCCGGTTTGATCGCCCCTTCGAGCGCGTCGCCGGTCAGCACCGCGCCGAGCGGCAGTCCACCGCCGAGCGGTTTCGCGAGCGTGACCATGTCCGGCGTGATGCCGCTCTGCTCGAACGCGAACAGCGTTCCGGTGCGCCCGAGGCCGCACTGGATCTCGTCGAACACCAGCATCGCGCCGTGACGATCGGCGATGCGGCGTGCGGCGATCAGAAAGTCGTCGTGCAGCGGCACGATGCCGCCTTCGCCCATCACCGGCTCGAGGAAAATCGCCGCGGTATTCGTGTCGACCGCTGCCTCGAGCGCGTCGATGTCGTTCGGCGCGACGAACGTGACGTCGCCGAGCAGCGGCTCGAACGGCGCGCGATACGCGTCGTGTCCGGTCAGCGACAGCGCGCCGATGGTCCGTCCGTGGAACGACTCTTCGAGCGCGACGAGCTTCGTCTTCTTCGTGGCGAGGCGTGCGAACTTGATCGCTGCTTCATTCGCTTCGGTGCCGCTGTTGCAAAAGAACGCGCGGTTCAATCCGGACGCGCGCACGAGCTCCTCGGCGAGCACGCTCTGCGCCGGGTGATAGTGCAGATTCGAGACGTGCAGCAGCGTCGCGTCACGCATCGCCTTCATCAGGCGCGGATGTCGATGGCCGAGGACGTTCACGGCGATGCCGCCGAGAAGGTCCCAGTACTCGCGGCCCTGCGCGTCGATGAGGCGCGCCCCTTTTCCATCGCGCGGATGGAACGGCGTGCGCGCGTACGTCTTCACGAGGAACGCCTGCTCGCGCGCCTCGACCGCGGAAGGGGATTCGTCATGCAGCAACAAGGGTCGTCCCTCCTTCTTCTCCGATCACGATCTCGCCGACGCCGGAGACGAGCGCGGTGAGTGCGGCCTGCAGCTTCGGCTTCATGCCGCCGCTAACGTTTTCGATGAATGCCTCGGTGTCGCGCACGCCGAGCCGCGGCACGAGCGCGCCGTTCGCATCGAGCACCCCCGCGACGTCGGTGATGAAGCGCAGCGATTTCGCGCGCAATGCGACCGCGAGCGCGGCGGCGGCGCTGTCGGCGTTGACGTTGAACAGCGCGCCGTCCTTGCTCATCGCGACGGGCGAGATCACCGGCAGCGTGCCGTACGTCAGCATCGCTTTGACGAGCGTCGCGTTCGCGCTCTGCACCTGTCCAACGTGACCGAGGTCGACTCCGTCGACTGCAGCGTGCTTCGACGCGATCAGCGTTCCGCCGTCGGCTCCGGAGATGCCGGCCGCGCGGACGCCGAGCTTCGCGAGCTCGCTCACCAGCATCTTGTTCACCGTGCCGGCGAGCACCGAGACGACGACGTCGAGCGTCGCGTCGTCGGTGACGCGCAGACCGGCGTGCGTCGCTTTCGCGATGCCGAGCTTTGCCAGCATTGCGTCGAGGTGTTTTCCGCCGCCGTGCACGAGCACGACGTCTTCGCCCGCGTTCCAGCGCGCGACCACCGCGCGCAACGCGGCCTCGCGGCGAGCCGCGTCATCGAGCAGTGAGCCTCCGAGTTTGATCAGAATCACAGCAGTCCCTCCGTCTCCGCATATCCCTGCATGCGATTGAAGTTCTGCACGGCCTGCGAGGCCGCGCCTTTGAGCAGGTTGTCGATGACGCTGACGACGACGGCGCGGCGGCCGCCGTTCAGCAGCGTGAATCCGAGCTCGCAGTACGGCGTGTTGACGACGTTGCGCAGCTCCGGCACGGCGCCCGGCGCGAGCACGCGCACGAACGGCGCGTCGGCGTACGCGTTCGCATAGAGCTCGCTCAACTCCTCGGCGGTCACCGGATGCGTGAAGCCGACGTGCAGCGTCGAGTAGATGCCGCGCACGGCCGGCAAGAGATGCGGCACGAAGACGAGCGTGGCCCGCTCGCCGAGATGCAGCCCCTGCCGGATCTCCGGCTCGTGGCGATGCTGGCCTACGCCGTACGCCTTGAAGTTGCCGAAAAGCTCGGTGAATGAATATGCAAGGTCGCTCTTCTTTCCGGCGCCGGAGACGCCTGACTTGGCGTCGCAGATCACCGGCTGCGTCCGATCGATGAGGTACGTGATCGGCCGCAGCGCGAGCACGATGGAAGTCGGGTAGCAGCCGGGATTCGCGACCAGGCGCGCCTTCTTCAGCTCACCGTTGCACCACTCCGGCAGTCCATAAACCGCCTCGCCGAGGAGGTGCGGCGCGGGATGCGTGAAGCCGTACCACGACGGGTAAAGCGAAGGCTCCGCGAGACGGAACGCGCCCGACAGGTCGATGACCTTGACGCCGTGCGCGAGCAGCTCCGGCGCAACGTGCGCCGACACTTCGTTCGGCGTCGCGAGAAACACGACCTCCGCACCCGACGCGATGCACGCATCGACCGAAAACGTTTCGCTCGAATACGCCGCCGCGACATGCACGTGCGGATGCCGCTGCAGGAGTTTCTGCAGTTCGGCGCCGGCGTAGCCGGTGGCACCGGCGATGGCGACGGGCGTTGTCAGTTGTCTGTTGTCCGTTGTCCGTGCCGCGTCGCCCGGGCGAGAAGGCGCGGACAACTGACCACCGACAACTGACAACGAATCGACACACGTCCCGTATTGATCACTATTCATGCGCGTTTTCTCCGAAGACGTCGCGCGCTTATGCGCGCGTACGTCGCGACGCCGGCTTGATGCCGGCGATCTGCTGGATGCGGCGCGCGAAGGCGTTCGCCGCGGTGGGGGTGCGGAAGGCGACGAAGATGGTGTCGTCGCCGCCGACGGTGCCGAGGGCGTCGTCGATGGGCATTGCGTCGATCGCGCTGGCGACCGGCTGTGCGGCAGCGACGGCCGTTTTCACCACGACCAGATTTCCGGCCGCCTCGGCGAAAACGACGCTGTCGCGAACGACCTGCTCGAAGCGGTGCTCGCGCGACTCGCGCGGCGTGAAAGCGGCGACGTCGGCGGCCGCCGTGCCGGCGAGCGTTTCGGCGGTGACGTAGCCGTTCGGCGTCTTCACGAGCCCGAGCTCGCGCAGATCGCGCGAGAGCGTCGGCTGCGTGACGCGAAAGCCCCGCTTGCGCAGCGCCGCCAGCAGCTCGTCCTGAGAATGGACGGCCGTCCGGCGCACGACCAGGAGGATTTCCTCCCGCCTGCGCAGCGCGTCACCGTGTGAATAAGAATTCATCATCGCGAATACTTATGCATGAACCTGTGCGCGTCAACATCTATTTCGCAGCGGTGAATGGTGGAGCGGCGGGCTTCAGCCCGC
>DASVRB010000664.1:0-12615 GCA_036388835.1 Thermoanaerobaculia bacterium
AACAGGAGGCGGGAGCGCGTTACGAGAGGGCATGAGCAGCGTGGGAAGGAAGCGGTGCGTGCTCGCGTAGGATCATACCCTCCCCCGTGGCGACCGCAACGCACGTGTGCGCGCGGAGCACACAGCACACGGCAATCACCGCTTCGGTTAGCGATCCCTGTGTGCTCGTGGAGCACGCAGCGTCGCGCTGGGGAGCAGAAGCGGCGTTCGCGCGCGATGCTGAGGAAGGATGATGAAGCACGCCTCCACCTTACGCAGCGCCAACGAGCCGGGGCAGTCCGCGCGAGCGCTCAGTGGGGATTCGCCACAACCGCCGACCCTTCGCCGTGAGTGCGAGGGCCGCGTGGTGCCGGTGGGGAATCCCCACTACTCGCTGATCGGCTCTCCGCGCGCCCTCAATCGCGGCCGTACGCTGCTCGATGTACCCCACGCGACCGATGAACCCCGACCTCGCCCCATCGCATGACGAATTCGCAGCCGTCGCTTCTGAGCGCACGGAGCCGGAGACAGCGCCCGGCCTCGACACGCTCCCGAGCCCTGATGCGATGCCGCCGGACATGAATAATCAGCAAATCGACCCCCTCCCGGACGATGGAGGAAAGCGGGTTTTCCGGCAGCAGTACACGTATCCCCAACAGTACACACCGCGATACACGGCTCCTGAATCGGAAGAACCCCCTCCTGCACCTGTATCGCAGCGAAGAGAGCCCCCTCCCGAGGAACGGGCGGCTGCACCGGGGGAGGTGCCGTCCTCTGGTCCCGAGGTGAAGCGCGATGCCGTCGCTGTGCTGCATCTTGTAAAGATGCGGGCGCTTTCGTACGACCAGCTTTCGCGCCTCACGTACTACACCGGGAACAAGACCGTCGCGCGGCGAAGGCTTCGCCGGCTCAACGCCCTCGGGTGGATTCATACGTGGGACAAGCCGACCGCACGCGGCGCGCCACCCCGATACGCGTATCCCACGCGGAAGGCGCTCGCATGGGGAGCGACGGTGATGCGTGGCACCGAAGGCACGGCGCTCGGCCCGCTCGTGAACCTCATGCTCCCCGCCACGCCGCGCCAGCCGTGGAAGTTTGAGCCCGGCGTCTCGCCGCTGTTCCTCACGCACACAGAGGAAGCGAACGAAGTAGTCATCGCGTGGCTCCGGCGATCCGGGGAGCGGGTGCTGTGGGCGTCGAGTTGGGACTGCCCGTTCCCCGAGCACATCGAGTGGCGCACCATGCCGCAGCCCGACTACGTGCTCGTGATCGACCGCGGCGGCGCGCCGCACCTCGTATTCGGAGAGCATGACCGAGGCACCGAAGGGCGCGAGGTTGTCGCGAGAAAGCTCCGGGTGTACCGCACATGGTTTGAAACGCCCGACATCCTCGCGCGGACGATCGGTTTCCGGAGCTTCCACCTCTTCATCACCGTTGCCGGTGAGCGCGCTGCCCGCAGGTTGGAGCACCTGACGCAGCTCGTCCGCGACGAAGGGGCGGACTCGTTCACATCGCTCATGCTCGCCGGGCGCGAGGCGGTTCCCGTCCTGCCACCAGTACGAAATCACCAAATGGACTTCGCCCACTGTTCGTTCTGCCGTGGTCGCGTGCCAGTCGACGCCGAATATTGCCCGTCATGCGGCGCGCCCACACACGAAATCGCGCGGGAAGAGCTGACGGCTGAAGCATCCCCTCCCCCGATCGACTACGCCGCAGAAATTGACGCTCCCGAAGTTCAAGAACCCCCCTTCTCACCACCCCCGCAGCCGCCTCCCTGATCGGTCGGCGGCTGCCTAGCGGGGCGGCTCCCGCTGGGCGCCGCCCCATCCCGAAACCCAGAAGCCATTCCGCACACCGCACCCGCCAGACCGAAGCGCCAGAAAGCGCGAGAAATGATCCTCCTCGCAGAGAAACGGGAAAATCGTTCCCCTAATACCCCCTCCACGATGCAATGCATCCTACGAAAAATCAGCGACTTACACCGTCTGAACCGTACAGTCGGGTGTACGGGTGGAGTTCACGGCAGCGGGCGGGGGGCTGTCGTCGGGATTTACGACAGCACCACTCCGGGTGGGCTCTGTCGAGTGTCGCGCCGGGGACTTGCAATTCGGCGAGTTTATGCCGTCACAATATCTGTAGCACCCGCCCCAGCAACCCGCCCTGATGCCCCTGACCCGCACTGCCCTTCAACGCTATGAACGCCCCGCTGCTAGTGCGGGAAGTGGAGCGTGTTGCACGCGAGCGCGGCTGGTCTCGCCGCCGCCTGGCCCGAGAACTCGCGATTGATGCAACGACGCTCTCCCATGTCCGATCGGGCAGAGACCCGATCTCGCAGCCGCTCCTCGTGCAAATTGGAGTCGCCTTCGGCGGGAGCGAGACCATTCGAAATCTCATCCTCCACTACGTCCTCATCGAAGCGCCGAAGCGGTACGCCCGGCGAAGGCGCGGCGCACCGTCCGCCGCCTTCGCTTCGGTGCCGTACAAGGTCCGCTGGCGCATCCGGCGGTGGCTCGAACAGCTCGACACGTCGGAGAAGCCGCAGCGCGGCCTCTACCTGACCGGAGCTTCCCCGGCGCTCCTCACCGCCGCCGCGCGGTTCGCCGTCCATGAAGCGGGGCAGCTCGGGCGTTCAACGATCCTCGTGCGCGGCAGCGACCGCATCGCGACCTCGCACGCGAAACTTGCCGTCGAAGCAAGCCTCCTCGTGATCGAGCGGGCGGAGTTCGCGTCCGAGAGCGCCACGCGCCTCATCCATGCGCGGAGCGATGCGCTGCGTCCCATGATCGTGACGAGCTGCCGCGGCCGCGAGGCACTTGCCGACAAGCAACTCATTCGCGTCTTCCGCGCATGGACGGAGACCATCACCGTCGCCGCGCCACGTTCGCGGTCGCGTTCTACCGCTACACCCCGCCGCCATGCCCCACGATCCTGACGCGACGCGGATTTACTTCGTCGCCCCACGCGCGCCGGCGGCGGAGGGCATCGTCACCGTCCCGGTGGACTTCGCGCACCTCATCTCGCTCATCCCGCGCGTCGGCAGGAACGCCACGATACTCTATGTGACTTTGCGCGCGCTCCGGCAGACGGCGGGGCCGGGTTCGTTCAAGTTTGAAGACCTCGTGTGGATGCTCCGCGCGCGGCCGTGGCGGATCGTCTGGTGGATGCACAAGCTCTCAAAAGCGCAGCTCCTCGTGTACCGCCTTACGAACGGCTACTTCACGGACGTTCTGCTCTTCCAAGTGGCGGCGCGGCCGACGATCGGGCGCGAGCACCATGTCCCGGCGCATTGGTTCGAGCACGTCCTCCCGCTCCATCCCCGGACGCGGTTTCTCGTGTACCTCTACGTTCGAAGCCACGAGTGGGGCGGCGAGGTCGCAATGATGACGGAGCGGCGGATGACGGCCGATCTCCGCATGCACACGCTTCGCGCCCGCTGGCATCTCTGGCGGCTCCACCACGCAGGGCTCGTGGTCCGAACGCGGGGCGAGCGGATCGTCCGCGACCCCGCGCCGGCAACGCTCCTCCAGCATGGCGAGGTGCGGCTCCGCGAGCTGAACGTGATTGGCTGGCCATTCGCGCGTCTCGCAGCCGCGATCATCTTCACCGCGGCGTGCCTTATCACTCTGTACTTCCTCCGCTGACCACCATGCCTCGCACCATTCGACTGCGCTTCGACACCGACGCCACGCGCCGTATGCGGGAGGTCCAGCAGTTTTACCTCGACAACGACCGCTTCTACAACGAGCAGACGAAGCGCGAGGGCCACGGCTTCCCGATCGGCACGTACCAGCTCCCGACGCGAGGGAAGATCGACGTGCGGCTCCTCACGAGTGACCTCGACCGGCACGCGCTCGTCCTCGGCTCCACTGGCACGGGTAAGTCGTCCATGCTGGAACTCCTCGCGCGGATGGCGTTCGCGACGGGGCGCGGCTGCGCCCTCATCGACCCACACGGCGATCTCTTCGAGCGCGTGACCGCCTGGGCGCTCCACGCGAAGGTCGCAGACCTCACCATCCTCGACTTCACGCGCCCCGACCTTTTGCCCGGATGGAACCCGCTGAAGCCCCTTCCGGGTGTCGATCCCGGACGCCAAGTGGATCTCCTCATCGGCATCTTCAAGCGCCTCTACGCGGATGAAGACGCGCGGAGCTTCGCCCTCGGCGTGAAGGTGCAAGAAATCTTGCGGTTCAGCTTCCGCGCCGCGATCGAGTCGGAGGTGCCGTGTACCCTCGACACCCTCCGCAGCTTCCTGCTCATCCCGGCACTCCGCAGCCGCCTCCTCGCGACCGCATCAACCGATGTTCGGTACTACTTCCACGAGCGGTTCACGAAGCGGGAGGAGAGCTTCGTCCCGGCTGTGCTCAACAAACTTGAGCCCTTCCTCGGCTCGATGGCCGTGCAGCGGTTTCTCGGCCAACCGACGAACACGATTGACCCGCTCGCGATCATGGACCGGGGCGGCACGCTCCTCGTGAATCTCGCGAAGGGCTACCTTGGCCCCACCGCTGACATCATCGGCCGCCTCCTGATGAATGGCCTTGAACTCGGCGCGTTGCGCCGCGAGCGCCTGCCGATGGAGCGGCGCACGCCCTACACACTCCTCGTGGATGAGGCGCACACCTTCGCAGGATCGGACGGTGCGCTCGACGTGCTCCTCACCGCGGCGCGCAAGTACCGGCTTTCACTCGTGCTCGCGGCACAAGCGCTCGCGCTGTTTCCTACCCGCTTCCAGACGATCGCGCTCGGCAACGCTGGCAATCAGTTCCTCTTCCGCCTTCCGCAGAAGGAAGCGCAGCAGCTCAGCGGTGACCTCTTCGAGCCGCAAGGCAACGTCTTTCGGCCGCGCCTGCACGCGGACGATCCAGTCGAATATCTGCCCCCAAGCGAGGAGATCGCCGCGCGCACGAAGGAACTCGCGAACCTCCCCACGGGCGGATGCTACTGGCTCGATCGCGGAAAGTCGTACAAGGCGCGGCGCATCCAAATCCGGCCGCCAGACGAGTTCCCGCTCACGGCAAGGGAGGTCAGCGATCGCGTGACGGCGGGGATGCGGAGCCAGCGAGCGGACCGGCAATAGGGAGGAGCGAACCAACACGCGCTCGGACGCCGGGCGTGCGAGCGTTTCCGCTTCGCGGCTGTCGACCCGAATCGACTGCTCGTCGTTGCGCGCTGCTGTCCGCGAGCGACGCTTATTTCCACTTTTTGGGGTAAGGATTTCTTGCGTTCCGCCACTCCTAAGAAGGGAGAACTCAACATGGCGTGGTGGCATGGGTTCGCACGCTGGAGCAGGATCAAGTGGGGCGGTATGGTCGCGCTCAGGTCGCGGGAACTTGGTCGAACGTGGAGTCACCGCACGCCGACTCGGGATTGGAATGCGACGCTCAAATGACGACTCCACCGCATTCACCATCCTCAAGTCACCTGCTTGCGGCGCTCGCTTCCAGATCCTATAACGAAGAGATCGCAGCTATCTCCGCGCGGTATCCCGCGCGATCGCTGCCAGCTCATGCTGAAGTAACACGTTTCGCGCCAAGCGTCACGGGCGGGTATGTTCACTTAGGGGCCCTCTTCACTGCGCTTGTATCTGAACGCTTAGCGCATCGATCGGACGGGATTTTCTATCTGCGCATTGAGGACACCGACAGAAGGGGAGATCTCGTAGAAGCTCTTAGCACCATTACGCATGCTCTCAACAAGTTTGGCTTGACGTACGATGAAGGGCCAGCTGTTGATGGGAGCGACTTTGGCGACTACGGGCCGTACATACAGACGCGGCGCACCGACATCTATACAGCGTACGCCGCAAAACTTCTTCAGGAAGGCCGTGCCTACGCGTGCTTCTGTAGTGAGAACGAGCTAGCCCAACTCCGCGAGCTTCAGGAAAGACGGCGCGTTCCCCTAGGTTACTATGGCGAGTATGCAAGATGTCGCGCGCTGCGACCTGTGGACGCCAGAGACTTAGCTGATTCAGGAAGACCGTGCGCACTGCGACTGAGAGCGATTGGTCAATCTGGCGCAGCGGTTGTGGCCTACGATCTGAATCGAGGTGCTCTGCGTCTCGCAGAGAATAATATGGACGCTGTTCTCGTCAGATCTGACGGGCTTCCCACGTTCCATTTCGCCAACGTCATCGACGATCATCTCATGGGCACGACGGTTGTTGTTCGCGCCGGTGATTGGATGTCATCACTCCCGCTGCACATCGCGCTATGGGAGGCGATGGACTGGTCCGTACCCAAATACCTGCACCTGCCGGCTCTTCAGGTGCTCGACGAGGGAAATTCGAAGCGAGCCCTTTCCAAGAACAAAGACAAGGAAGCCGACATCGAGCATTACTTGCGCCAGGGCCGTCCGGCCGATGCGGTAATCGAGTACTTGCTTAATATCGCCAACTCTACTTTTGAGCGGTGGCGCGCTGCGAATCAGGACGCGCCTTGGCAGATGTTCCCGTTCGACCCGTCGTCGCTTCAGAGCAGCAGCGCCCTGTTGGACGAAAAGAAGCTTGAGAACATCGCGCGAACCACAGTCGCTCGCTCACGTCCGGATGCGATACTGACGTCACTGGTAGAGTGGGCCAGCGTTTATGCCACAGATTGGACCTATCGCTTAACCCGCGACACCGACTACACGCTGTCGATAATACGGCTGGGTACCGAAGGCCGCCGTAAAGACTTCGCGAGCTGGCAGGGATTCGCAGACGGATCGGCATATTTCTTCGACGACTTGTACGCGCGAGGTGAATACTCATTCGCGGCTGATTTGAGTTCGACGTCTGTTCGAGCGATTCTCGGCGGTTACTTGTCGTCTGTCGATACAACTCTCCCGCGAGCAGAATGGTGGAACTCGACCGTTGCGCTCGCTCACGTGCTCGGTTTCGGGAGCCCGGAGGAAGTTGCCGTTGGCAGATCCGCCGGCACCATTGCGGATTTCGCTGCCGTCATACGTATGGCGTTGACCAAGCGCTCCAATGCACCTGATCTGCACGCCGTTCAGTCCGTCTTAGGCCCACAGCGAGTGCGCCTTCGGCTGAGATCGGCGATGGACTGGATTGCGTCCACACCTTCGCACTCAGTTTCGGATCGCGTGGTTAAGCTGGCGAGCCGCATTCACTGCTTGTTCATGGACCACCACACTGTGGGGAAGGATGTGGTGCGGCGCTCATTGCCGCGGTGGCGTGCGATCAGAAACACCGCTACACCCGCTGCGATTACGCTTTCGACTTGCCTCCGGCTCGAGCATTACTACGTTCAGCCACTCACGGACAACATAGACACGGACCGGTATAGCGCGCTCGACGGCGTCGAAGCCATACGTCGCTTTTTGCGCGTGTCCTCCGGTGCCGATTCGGAGCTCCTAGGCGAGGGGGAGATCATGTTACAGGTCAACGAGGCTATATCAGAGGCGTACGAGCGGGGCGCTCTATCGATGGATGATCATGATGCATTCGGCGAGCTTCTCTGCTGGGTTAGAGATGCGAAGCTACGGACAGGCTTCACAACAACCTCCAATTACGGCAACTCCGCCGTTAACCTCGTTCATCGGCAGGTAGATTGGTCCAAAAACCCCGTTGTGATGTTGGTCGGCACCGGCCAAGTTGCGTTGTCGATCGTCAGGGCCTTGTCGGACGTTGCTGGCCGCCTTGTTCTTGTGGCTCGCAATCTGGCGAAGGCGGAGAGATTTCGGAGTGATGAGCTGGCGACGATGCACACTGTCACGATCGCACCGACGGACGCGCCGCGCCTCTTTCCGATCGTTGACGTTCTCTTTACTGCCGTCGCGTCGCAAGCACCGCTCTTCTCTTCAGCAGCGGTCGCCACCTTACCGAACGATGCGATCGTTGTAGATCTCTCCTACCCTTCGGTTTTCGAATCAGCAAAGTCGCAAAAGCATTTCGACTTGACCAACACGAATATGGCGGACTTCTCAGCCCATCGGCCGGAGCTTGCGTGCAAACGAGCCCTCATGGAGAGCATCGATGACTATGTCCAGCGATTGGTTGCGATTAGAAGTCGCTGATGCCATTCGCCGGCACGGCGCGGGGCGCGCGATCTTCTCGCTGCGTTCGGGCTCAAAGAGCACCGACATAGACATTTATTGCTTGGTAGACAACCACAGCTTTGTCGATATGCACGTCGATGCCCATGGCCGTTGGACGGAGATTTTTGCAGACACGCGTGACACGCTGCGGTGGAAGATTGAGAACTACGACGAGATCGTGCTGAGCATCCTTGCCAGTTTTGAATTCGCGTTTGGGAATAGAGGAGAGCACGCGACGTGGCGCCGGAAGGCGCTTCAGACCCGAACGCACTACGCGCTCCCGGAGTATCGTCGAAAAAAGTTGCAGTATCGAGTAATCACGCTCGGCTCAAAGCTTCTGGGGACCAAAGCCGTGACCGACGGCGACGCCACAAAGCTCCTCGTCGGTGCCATCGCGTATCCCCTGCTTCAGCTTCTACTATCCGCAAACGGCGTTTGCCCGGGATCGCCGAAGGCGTGGCTGGCACAGGCGAAAGACGGAATACCAGCGCAGGACTACCGACTCCTGCTGAGAGTAATCAGGCATGGTGACCTAGAAGCACTCCGTCGTTTAGTCGACGGGTATACAGGTGACCTGCACGGCCTTTCGATCGACAGATCGGGTGAGCCAACACTGACGACGATCGTCTGACGCAATGCAAACGGTGAGTGGCGGCTCTGTCCGGAGCGCTCCAGTGAGAACTGAGCGCGCAAACAACGGTCGCTTACGCGGACAGCGAAGAGAGCCGACGCCGCACCTCGACCTCGCCGAGCACTTGCGCCACCTCGAAGAGGTCCGGGCTATCCCTCAGCCCCGTTAAGAGGACCCGAACTACTCGTGCTACCTCTGTGATCGACCCCTTGAATCCGTCACGGTTCTGCTTAAACTCACGAACGGTTGGCGCAAACCCTAGCGCATCCGCGACGCGTCGGATTTGCGCGAACCACGCATCGTGATCAGGTTCATGCCGGTAGGTCTCAGCGACCCGCCCTGCAACCTCCAGCACCAATTCTGCACTAAGTGGCGCAAACCGGGCGTCTGCCGGATTCCGCACGGGCTCGAATAGCGCCGTAAGCAAGAATCCAAACTTCGGCCTAAAGTCGCTCCACTTGCAGATATCTTTTCTTTGGCCGACCGACAGCCCCAATGCGCGAATCACGCTGCCGCGATCATCGCGCACGCGGGCCGACATATCAGCGTCGTATGCAGATGCCCAGTCGAGGATCCTATCGGCAAGATGTTCGAGAGGCATCTCCGCGACCAACTCGCGACAGATGTGCTCTAACTTTGCGAGATCAACCAAGGCTCCGCTGTGGGAACATTCCTGAAGGCGTAGAGGCGCAGCCAAAACCTCGTCAGGCAAGCCGTCGAGCAAGCGGCTGTTGGCCAAGCCCCTCAAATATATCAACAGTCCTTCCGACGGATAACCGGCGCTAATGTAAAAGTCTACCGTAGCCTCCGGGTCCTTGCGCTTGCTGAGTTTGCGTCGGCTTCGTCCCTCCAACTTGACTAGAGGTGCGATATGCGCGTACACCGGCACAGGGAATTTGAGGGCGTCGAATAACTGCAGATGAAGCGGCACGGACGGAAGCCACTCATCGGCTCTGACTACGGTTGTGACACGCATTAGATAGTCGTCGACGGGATGAGCGAGGTGGTACGTAGGCAGCCCGCCTGTCTTGCGAATAACCACGTCATTACGGTTATCGGCGAGTTCCAGCGGCCCTCGAATCAGATCGACATACTGAACTCGGCTCTCTCCTTCAGTTGCAGGTGCGGCGAAGCGAATTACAAAGGAGGCGCCCGAGCGTAGACGTTGAGTGACATCCGTCTGCGACATACCGCGGCATCGTGCCCACGGCCCCCAATACCCCGTTGGGGTACCACTCTCGCGTTGCCGGTTAGAAAGTTCAGTCAGATCCTCGGGCGTGCAGAAACACGGATAGGCGCTGCCGCGTCGCAAAAGCGCCGCTATATAAGTGTCATAGATACCCTGACGAGCAGATTGTCGGTACGGACCATATCGCCCGACATCGCCGCTTTCATCAGGCACGATACCGCAGTATTCCAAAGCTCGCTCGAGCTGGTTAACGGCATCCGGTACGTATCGTTCCTGGTCTGTGTCCTCGATCCGCAGAATGAACACGCCGCCTGTTTGTCGCGCGATGCTCTGTGCGAGTAGCGAGACCATTATCCCGCCGATGTGTACATACCCTGTTGGGCTGGGCGCGAAGCGCGTCACCTCTGCGCCCGCCCGGAGCGCGCGCGGAGGGAACTGCTCTTCTAGCTGATCCGGCGCCATCGCCGCAGCAGGGAGAAGGTCAATTATCGTATCATCGCTTAACATCGCAACCATTGATTACAGACGCGGCCAGCATATATCTGCTGGCGCAGCAGGGTAAAGCGCTCATTCGTGGAAATCGCATTTACGCGGACTGTCCAAGAACGCATAGCTACTACTGCAACGAACGATGTCATCCAGGCACAGCGTCGCTGAGTCACCACGAAGATACGCCGCCGTGGCCGCCAGCTTTGCGTCCCACTGCGAGGGTTCGAGCGCTTCGCCATGCTCCTTGAGATCGGGATGTGCCTCGTGGAATTGCACCATCCGCTGCGATACGTATGCACGTGGTTTCACCACTGCTTCGCATGACAGAAAGAGTGTGATTGCAGGCGTCCTCGCCGCATGGGCGCGTTCGACCTCGACATCATGGATCATGCCTCGCGGCATGAAGTAGCTGTGTCCCTGAGTGAGAGGCACACAGTTCTCAACCGTAATTAGCTCTGTAACGTGTCGCTCCGTGTGCGGTGGCCAGATCCCGTCAACCCGGTACAGAGATGTACCCGTCGCGTTACGCTGTCCAGCGTCTGCTGCGGTGGCAGATTTGTACTCGGAGTAGATCGACTGATGTAAGTGCCCGATGGACACGTAGGAAGCAAAGTCGAAGGGATGCGTATGCGGCGGCTCCGCGACATGCGAGTCGGTGCCCCTGAAGTCGGGGCGTTCCACTTCTGGGTTGACCTGCCATATGTGAATACTCAGGTCCCACTCCGCGGGTGCGTAACCGAGAAACTCCATGTCGTCTACCGGTGCCTCGGTCCCGCTCGTCGCGTGGGGTGACGATGCGAGAATCAACGTTTGGCCGGCCCAGCCATACAAACAATGCATTCGGCCGTTGCAGGAGCGGCGTGCAATGGCGGCCTCATGGCCGTCACAGGCGTGCAGCGCTCCTCGGAGATGCTCTAGGACGAGCGCGAGATTCGCCCGCGATCCGAGAGTCCGAATAAATCCGTTGATGCGGGCAACGCGGCTCGTGCCTGGGGGCACGCTTCTGATCTCCTCAAGAATTGCGCGGAGCTCTTGGAGCACTGGACCCTTGCGTCCCGAATCCGCAGGCCCGACTCGGAGCGGCGCGAGAACCTTGTCAACGAGGCGCACGGTCAGTGGATCCAGAATACCTGAAGTGAGTGCGTCGCGGCTTCTCAGCAACGAGCCACTATCGTGTGCGGCGATACCGGTGATTCCTCTCACCAACAGCTTTCCTTCCCCAACGACACGCTTCAGGCGCAACCGACCACCGCTCTGTCCCGTTCGACGCGTTTGGGTACACTCGTCGCTCGTTCCTCTCGCGCGATCCGAGAGTATAGCAGGGTTTTTCCGTCTTTATGACACTCGGCGGCGTGCGAAGTGAACGCCGCCGCCGCTCTAATTTCGACGCCCGATTAGTTGTCTTGAACGCCGCTGCCGCCGATAGGCGGCGGCATTGGAGTTGCCAGCCTCGGATAATATTTTACGCCGCGACGAGCGCCGTCAGCGTCTCAACAACGAACGGGAAATCGCCCACAGCGGGGGCGAGGGCATCCCGCAGCGAATCTCTCCGACGCGCAGTGGCGGTCAAGAGCAGGATTGCGGCGGGCGCAGTGGCCGTCCACGTGCTGACGAAGCCGATCAGCTCAAGCGCCTTCGGCACGAGCACCGTCTTAACGGACTCGCTGCCCAAATCCACCTCGATCGCAAGCGCACGACCGGGATCGTTGCTCCGCGGCTTCCAGAGGCAGAGGAGGTCGGGCCAGACGGTGAGCTTCCCGTCGAAGAGCCGCTGCACGGCCCACGCCGGCAGCAATTCGTCAGGTACCGGGAGTCGCCGGCGCATCGCAAGCGCCGCGTTCACGATCTCGACCGTGTGGTGGAAGTCCTTCGCCGCGACAGGACCGCTCGCCGGGAAGAGATCGGAGGCCGCCGCGTAGCCGCCGTCCACGAGGAAGTCGCGGCCTTTCTTCGTGAGCCAGCAGACTTGGATGCCGTTGCCGTGCAGGCGCTCGACGCCGAGGTAGCCGCGTTCCGCGGCGCGGTCGAAGAAGCGCGTCACGATCGTCTCGGACACGTCGTCGAACAGCCAGCTCTTCAGCTGCTGGCGCGTCATCATGCGGAAGCGGCCGACGAGCGCGTACGCCTCGATGTCGCGCGGGAGGATGCGATGTTTCTTCGGCATCGGCATGTTCAGAGCGCCTTGATCGTGACGCGGCAGAAGTCGCAGTCGAAGCTGCGTGACTGCTCGCCGCAGCCGGTGCAGCGGAGGCGGTTGCCGTATTCGGTCGTGCGGCACTTCGGGCAGGTG
>DASVRB010000665.1:0-5779 GCA_036388835.1 Thermoanaerobaculia bacterium
TGCCGCGCGTGAGATGTGGAAGAAGTTGATCGACGATCTCGTCGACCTCTTTGCTCGTCGGCAGCATCGTGATGATGGTGCCGGCGGACGCGCAATCGGCAAGGTCGTGCGCGAGCGTCGTGCCGTGCTCGCGCGCATGCCGCTCCGCTTTTTCGCGCGTGCGGTTCCAGACCACGAGCTCGTGCTCTTTCGCCAGGTGCCGCGCCATCGGAAAGCCCATGGCGCCGAGGCCGATGAATGCAATCTTCGTCATATCGCGGCAGTCTAAATGTTCGCGGCCGCGCGGCTAGAGTCCTTTGAACTTCCAAATTTCGTCGATGGTCCTGCGCGATTTGAAGCCAGGCCACGGAATGACTCCGGCGCGGCGCATTTTGAATCCCGCAACTGTTTGCCGCAGGAGGTTCTTCACCAGCGCGCGGAGCGGCACTCCGGCGGGAACGGCGGGGCCGACGACGAACCTCGCCATCTGTTCGAACTCGAAGTCCGGCTCGTTCTGAATGCGCGCGGACCAGTGCGCCTGTTCGTGCGATGGCCGCTTTGCGTACACGTCGCGGCGATGCCCGGCCGGCAGCTTCACGCCGGTGAGACGCGGCACGAACGTGAACTTGTACCCGGCCGCGTGCGCGCGCCTCCACAACTCGACGTCGGGCGTGGTGTTCGTGACCTCGCGGTAGTGGCGCCAGCCTCCGATCTCCTCCGTGACCCGTTTGCGATGCACGACCGCCAGCGGCGACGCGAACGTGCCGGCGGCCTCGTTCGGAATCGTTGGCCACGCAAAATCACCGTCGGGGGCGACGTTCATCGTCAGCGAATACGCGAGGTCACTCTGCGTGCGATCGAGTGCGCGCACCATCACGTCGAGGTGATGCGGTAACCAGAGATCGTCGTGGCCGAGGTAGGCGATCAATTCGCCGCGCGCCCGGCGGAGTCCCTCGTTGTTCGGACCGCTCTGATGGCGCGTGTTCTCCGGCAGGTTGATCCACTCGACGCGCGGATCGCCGATCGCCTTCACCACCTGCTCCGAATCATCCGTGCAGCCATCGCCGATCACGAGCAGTTCAAAGTCGGCGAACGTCTGCCGCAGCACGCTGCCGATCGAGTACGGGAGGACCGCGCTCCAGTTGTACGTGGCGACGATGACGGTGACGCGCGGCACGCGGCATCGTTGCACGCGCCACCACGCGTCACAAGCTCGGCCGTTGTGCAGGCGAGGGACGTTGCGAACGACGCGATAAACTCGCGCGACCCTATGACGACCTTCGACGAGACCTTCCGCGCTGCTTACGGCTTCGACGATCCCTCCATCGAGATCGGCCACGTGCTCCGCTCCGGCACGCCTGCGGGAGAGCTTCCGATTCGCGTTCCGCTGCGGATGATGAACCGTCACGGCATGATCGCCGGCTCGACCGGAACGGGCAAAACGCGCACGCTGCAGTTGTTCGCGGAAGGGCTGTCGCGCGCGGGAGTGCCGGTGTTTCTTGCGGACGTGAAAGGCGATCTCGCCGGCATGTGCAAGCCGGGCGAAACGAATGAACGGCTTGCCACGCGCGCCGCGGGCGTCGGCCGCACGCACACGCCGGAAGCGTTTCCGGTGGAGTTTTTCAGCCTCACCGGCAACCGCGGCACGCAGCTCCGCGCGACGGTCTCCTCGTTCGGACCGATCCTCCTCGGCAAGGTGCTCGATCTGACGGAAGTGCAGCAGAGCGTGCTGGCGATGGTCTTCAAGTACTGCGACGACCGGCGCATGCCGCTGCTCGATTTCGACGACCTCCGCAGCGTGCTGACGTACCTCACGACCGATGGAAAAGCAGATCTGAAAACGTACGGCGGGATGTCCTCCGCGACGGTCGGCGTGCTCGTGCGGAAGATGGTCGAGCTCGAGCAACAGGGAGCCGCGAAGTTCTTCGGCGAGCCGGAGCTCGACATCAACGACCTCCTTCGCACCGTCGACGGCAAAGGCGTTGTGAACATCCTTTCGCTCGCGGATGTGCAGGACAAGCCGCGCCTCTACTCGACGTTCCTGATGTGGCTCCTCGGCCAGTTTTATTACCGGATGCCGGAAGTCGGCGATCCCGACAAGCCGAAGCTCGTCTTCTTTTTCGACGAAGCGCATCAGCTCTTCGCCGACGCGTCGTCGGCGCTCGTCGAGCACATCGAGCAGGTGGCGCGGCTCATCCGCTCGAAAGGCATCGGCGTCTTCTTCATCACGCAGACGCCGAAAGACGTCGACGAAGACGTGCTCGCGCAGCTCGGCAACCGCGTGCAGCACGCGATTCGCGCGTACACGCCGAAAGACGCGAAGAATGTGAAGGCGACGGCGTCGACGTTCCCGGAAAGCGAGCACGTCGACGTGCAGAAGTCGCTCACGACCCTCGGCATCGGCGAAGCGCTGGTGACGGTGCTCGATCCGAAAGGCGTTCCGACCGCGGTCGCCGCGACGCAGATCCTGGCGCCGTGCTCGTTCATGTCGTCGATCGACGATCCGCAGTATCAACGCGTGATGTCGGCGTCGCCGGTGGCAACGAAATACGCGACGCCGATCAACCGCGAAAGCGCGCACGAGATGCTGCAGAAGAAGCTCGAACAGAGCGCGGCCGCGGAGCCGGAGCCGCAACCGCGCGACGACTTCGGCTGGAAGCAGGAAGCGGACGATTTCGAGTGGCGGGGTGCGTCGAAGCCGGCGAGCCGCAAGCGCGCCTCACGCCCGCGGCAGAGTGCCGTCGAGCGAACGGTCCAGACGGTCGCACGTCAGGCGACGCGGACGGTGACGCAGCAGGTTGTGAGGGGGATTTTCGGGATGCTGAAGGGGAAGTGGTGAACGGCGGCGAGTAAGACGCTGATCGAGACCCTCCGGCCCGCGTTGCAGAGAGAGAGAGGTAGCTTCAGCAATTGTCCACGGAGGCACGCCCATTCGCCCGCTCTTCCGTGGTTTGGGTCCGAGGTGGGCACGAACTGAAGGGCCTCGACCAGCGTCTTTTTCAAAGAAAAAAGGGGCTGTACGCCCCTTTGTTGCCGTTCGCCGGCTCGGTTTCGAATGCCTGCGCAATCTACATGACGGGCACAGGCGTCGAAGTGAGCTGCATCACAAAAATCAACTCCGTTTGTACCAGTCCGCGTTGATCTGCGTGTAGTGCTTCCACTGGTCGGGAACGAGGTCGGCCGGGAAGATCGCCTGCACCGGGCAGGCAGGCTCGCACGCGCCGCAGTCGATGCAGACCTCGGGGTCGATGTAGAGCATGTCGAAGCTCTCGAACTCCCCTTCATCCTTGCGCGGATGGATGCAGTCCACCGGGCAGACATCGACGCACGCGGTGTCTTTCGTGTTGACGCAAGGCTCAGCGATTACGTAGGTCATTGGGGCAGTTCCTTCCGGTCAAAGTCACGCGGATTCTAGTCCATCCATTTGCGAATCGACTCGATCATGTAGTCGTTCCCCATGAACGAGACGACGTCGCCGGCGGCGTGTCCGAAAAGCTTCTTCGCCACGTCGGATTCGTTCGAATAGACGCCGTGCTCCGGGTCGGATTCCCACGGCCCGAGGATCGTCACCTCGCGTCGTGCGTCACCGTTGGAGAGCTCGAGCTTCGTGCCGACGCGGACGGTCGACGTATCGATCTGCTGCGGGTCGAGGATGCGGACGCGCGAGAGCTCCGCGGCGAGCTCGCCGACACGCGCCGACAGGTACTCGGCGCGCGAGCGCGCGGCCTTGTACTCGAAGTTCTCGCGCAGATCGCCCATCTCGCGTGCGGCCTGCAAGGCCTTCGAATTGGCCGGAATCTCGACGTTGCGCAGATGGTGCAACTCGGCGCGCTTCTTCTCGAGCGAATCGGCGGTCGCGTACACCGGCTCCGCTTCCTGCTCGCGCAGTCCGGGGTACTTCATGAGCGCGGCTGCTTTGATGATGTCGCGGCGGTACTCCTCGAGCGCGCCGTAGCGGTCGAGCGTTTCGACGAGCCGGCGAGCCTGCTCCTCGTTGTCCTGCGTCATCACGATGCGCACCGCCAGACCGCCCTTTTCGAACAGCTCTTTGAGGCGCGCGCGGACGCCCGAGAACTCGTCGTGCGTCAGCGCATCGAGGATCTGGAAGAGGATCGAATACGTCGCCTTCTCGATCATCGATTCGTCTTCGGCGAGACGCTTCACGTACCAGTAGAACGCGCGCGGATGGCGGCGCGGGTAACGCAGCGTCTCGTCGACGAGGCGGTCGCGGATCTCGGTCTGGCCGGCGTTCTCGAGCTCACTGATGATGGTGGTGAGGATGCGCGGCTCGTCGTCGAGGAAGAAGGCCTCGCCGTATACCTTCGGCCAGTCGGGATGCTCGGTGCGCACGAAGGCCAGCGCCTTCTCGCGCATCGCCTTGTCGTTGATGCCGCTGATCGTGCGCGAGGCCATCGGCCCGGTGAGCAGCGAGTTCGGCTCGATCGTGGCGGTGTACTGACCCGGCAGCGACTCGAGCGTGTTGAGGATCTGCCACGCCGTCGACGCATCGGTGCGCGCGAGCTTCGCCGCTTCGGTTGCGAGTGCGGACGAGAACGCGTCGGCGAGCTCTTTCGAGCGGCCGCTGTGCTTGCGCGCGAGGTCGAGCTTCGTCTTGATCTCGGCGCGATCGAAGTCGCGCTTGATTGCGGTGGCGGCGTCGGTCTCCGAGCCTGCGAATGCATACGTCGCTTTCGCGCCGGTGCCGCTCGTCACGACCTGCGGGTTTTTGCGCGCGGCGGTCCACCACGAGGCCCACTTCTGCTCCGGCACGATGCCGATCACCGCGTCGCGCACTTCGGCCATCTGCATCGGCCGGCCGAAGCTTTGGAGAATGCGGCCGAGGAACTCCGGCGGCGACGATTTCGCCGACGCGGCGAGGCGATCGCCGTCGCTGAACTTCTCGCGCAGCACGTGTCCTTCCGGCAGCGGCGTGAGGTACTTGCCGGCCGCGCCGAGGGGGACCGAAACGCGCTTGTCCTTCTCGAAGTCGAGACGGCAGATACCGAGCTCCGGATTGAGCTCCGTGACGCGTCCCGCACCGCGGCCGGCCATGAAGAAGCACTCCCCTTCGTCGTAGGTGAGCCACGTCTCGATCTTTTCGGTGCGCTCGACAGGATTGCTCTGCGGGTCCGAAAACTTCGCGAATTCGAACGCGCGCGCGAAGCTCTTGTGCGTGCCGTACGCCTTGCGCAGCGCGTCTTCCATCTGCGGCCGCAATGTCGCGGGATGCTTGGAGAGACGGCCGATTTCCTTCAATACCTGCAGGCGCTGCTGCCACAAGCCGCGCTCTTTCAGAGCATCGGACAGAAGGCCGAGGAGCGTGTCGGATTGCGTGCGCTGCTCGGCCTTGCGGAGCGCTTTCGCGGCGGTCAGGAAAGCTTCGACGTCGGATGGATCGCTGTCGAGCTGCGCCATCCACAGCGACTCGAATTCGTCGAACTTCTTTTTCTGGATGAGAGCACCGGCCTGATCGCGAAACGCCATAGGGGCGGGATTGTAGTCAAAACGACGAGGCAGAGTGATGCGGGTCGGCGCGGCACGCGCGAAATGAAAAAAGGCCGGGTCGCCCCGGCCTCTGTCGCAACGAGCTCGCGCTCGTTACCGGCGCATCTTCACGAGCGCTTTGAACACGTCGAACGGAAGCTGCTCGGAGTGAACGATCTGCCGGAGATGGTGCAGCGTCGTGCGCCGCTCACGGACGTCGTCCACGTGAATGTTGTGCTTCCTGAGCAGTTCGTGGGCTGTGTTCTCGGGCATGTGTACGTTCTTGGAGTGCGGCGACGCAAGTCGCCGCTTTGGC
>DASVRB010000666.1:0-4627 GCA_036388835.1 Thermoanaerobaculia bacterium
CGAGCGCGATGCGCGACCAGACCACCAGCACGTCGCCGTTCGCGGTTGCGGTGGCCGCGATCCACGCCGGCCCGGTTGCGTCGATGACGGTGGACGACTCGATGCCGTTTGTTGTGATCCGCCACGCGACCACCCCGTTCGACTGCGAGGCGAACACCACGAAATCGTCATCGGTGGCGACGACGTCGAGCGCGTACACGTCGCGCGGGAAGCGGATGTCACCGCGTACGGTGCGCCCATCGCGGTCGAGGATCGCCCCTTCGATGTTCAGTGTCCCCACCGGTTGCACGACCGCCAGAAAGTGCGTGCCGTTCCACGCGACTTTCGCGGTGACGTACGGCGGCAGATCGATCGTGCGCACGGCGGTCACGTGACCGTCGCGATCGATCAGCGCCATCTGCGCGCCTCCGTCATAGGCGCGCCAGAACAGCGCGTAACCGCCGTCGGCGGCTCCGACGAGCTCCATCGACATCGGATCGGCGCCGCGCACGCCGAGGACGATTGCGGTCGTGGCGATGCGGCGGCCGCTCCGATCGCTGAACGCGCCGCGCACCGACGAGCCGGCGAGTCCGAGGTCCTCCACCCAAACCGTGAGGAAACGGTCGCCCGAGAACGCCGTCACCGGCGGATACGTCGCATTCGGCGTCTCCGCAATCACGCGCGGCGCGAGCTCGCGCCCGGCCGCGGCCGCGGAGAGCGTCGTCAGAATGGTGAGGAGCAGCATGGCGCGGCGGAGTGTCAGCATGGTCGGCATTCGTTCGTTCCTTCGATGATGATGAAAACGTTGCGCGATCAGCGGACTGCCCGCCGCCGCTCCCGCATCAGGCGCTCCGTCGCTGGCGATCCGCCACCGGCGTTGAATGCGCGGACCCGCACCACGGCGCTGTCGACGATGGCGCGGCGTTGATTTCCGGCGACGCGCGCGAGCTGGTACCACTCGCCGTTCGCTTCCGTTTCGATGACGTACAACTCCGGGTCGCCTTCGGGTGCGCCTTCCCACGTCACTTCGAACTGGCCGGGTGCGAGCTGGCGCGCGGCGACATTGCGCGGCGCGGATGGCGGCGCGGGAAGCTGCGGCAACTCGAGCTCGCGATAGACGACCGCGCGAACGCCGTCTGAGGGCGTGCCTTCCTGCAGTCCGATCAGCGCGTCGCCCGCGAACGGCGCTGCAATCGACGGCGCTTCGTACTGGTCCGACCCGAGCGTGCTCGTGCCGCGCGGAGCGGCGACGTCCTGCGCGAGCCGATTGAGTCTGCGCACGGCCAGGTACCAGTTGGCGCCGTAGTAACGGAGCGCGACCACGTAGTTGCGGCCATCCCACGTCACATCCGGTCTCGCCGACCATTCCATCAACACGCGGGTCGCGACGACATGCGGCGCGTTGTTTTGCTCCTCGATGATGTGCGCGCGGTCGCCGTGCATCATCAGAAATTCGCGGCCGCTGCTCGCGAGCGATACGTTTCTGCTGTCGCCGATTCCCATCTCCACGGTTCTACCCGCGGGCATCCCGTCGCGCGCCAGAAACGCGGCGAAGATTTTCGGATCGGCCGATTCGCACGGCGGAAAGGAGCAGCGCGGAACGTGCGATTCGCTCCACACCAGCAGCAAGCGCTCACCGTCGAACGCGAGGAGGGGAGGCCACGTCGTGCGGCTCCCTTCGGCAGCAGGCAGCGGCGGCTGAACCTGCAGCGTGCCGCGGTCCGACACGATGCCGCCGCGCGAAACTTCAGCGACGTGCAGCGCGATGCCGTCGGTCCAGACCACGAGCCATCGGCTGCCGCTCCAGACCACGGCCGCGGACGGCTCCCAGCCGAACGGATGCGACGTGGGAATCGCGATCGGTCGTGTGTCGATGACGCGGCCCGCCGCATCGATGCGTGAGGCCATCAGGCGCGTCAGATCGCGATGCACCACCAGGTGATGCGAGCCGTTCCACGCGCTCTCGCGCGTGGCGAGAAATGCGGGGGCGACGTACTGCGGCGCGCGTGCGTTTCCGTGCGGGTCGATGGTCACCGCGCGCGTCCCCGCCTGTGGCCCTGTCGTTTCGCTGAAGGTCGCCAGCACCTCGCCGCCGCCCGCGCCGAGGACCGGCTGCAGTTGATGGGAGAAGCCGAGCGACAACAGTTCGGGAGCATCCGCTTGTCCGTCTCCGCGAATCACGGTCGCCTCGACGCGGGACGGGTAGTGGCCGGCGTGGTTCACCGCGAAGATCGCGCTGCCACTGCTCGCCGCCACACTGAACGGCACTGCGCCGCTGGCCGTCGACGGCTCGCTCGCGGCCGCACCGTTTGCATCGACGAGCACCGTCGAGATCGCGCCGTTCGACTGCGCGTCGAGCGTCATGAACGCGATGAGATAGCGGTCGCCGGTTCGCAGCGCCGCGATCGGCATCATCGGTTTGTCGCTCGTGACGACGACCTTCTTCTCAGTGACGCTGCCGTCGCTCCGAACGATGGCCGCCTTCAGCTCGACGAGCTCCGTTCCGCGGATCGACCAGAGCACCAGCACGTCGCCGTTGCTGATGGAGACCGCGAGCGGATGCACCGGCCGAGGAACCGTGGCGCTCGCGCTGCCGGTGTATTCGAGCGTCCACGTCTGACCGGGTCCGCCGCGCGTGATCGTCTGTGCGAACACGCCGTCCCACCCCGCCGTCACCGCCACGAACGCACCGTTCGACACCGCGATGTCGGATTGATAGGTGTAGTTGTGAACGGGCGATCCGCCGTCGACGATCCGTCCTTCACGATCGAAGAGGCTGATTTTGGCGGTGTACGTCGCGGCGAGCTGCACGACGGCCAGAAAGTGCGTGCCGTTCCATTCGAAGCTGGCGTCGGCGTAACTCGGTAGCGGGATTTCGTGCACCGAGGTGACACGGCCGTCGAGGTCGAGGTGCGCCATCATCGCGCCGCGCAGCGGCTTCCTCCAGAAGAGGGTGAAGCCGTCGCCGGTGCCGATGAGCTCCATCGACAGCGCGTCATCGATCGCTGGCAAACCGATGACGGGAAATGGCCGCGGCGAGCGTCGCCGGCCGTTCGCGTCGCTGAGCGTGGCCATGATCGGCGAGCCGAGGTCGCGCATCTGCTCGCGCCAGACGACGAGGAAACGATCGCGCGCAAATGCCACTCGCGCGTCGGTGGTGTGATACGCGCTCGCCGTGATGACGCGCGGCGCCAGCTCGCGGCCGGTCGCGCCTGCCGAGATCGTCGTCAGCGCGTAGAGCAGGAGTAGGGGGACGCGAACGCGGGCGGCAGCAAACATAATAACGTTATGGCGTTATGCCATAACGTTGGCCCGCAGTCTAGCCACGACGGGATGAACGGTGGCGATGGCGTGCTCGATCTCCGCCTCGGTGGTGTACCGCGACAGCGAAAAACGGACCGCGCCCATGGCCACGCGCAGCGGCTTCTGCATCGCTTTCATCGTGCCGCTCGGCTCGACTTTGCCGGAGTGGCACGCCGCGCCGGCGGAGACGCACACGCCCTCGGCGTCGAGCGCGCGAACGAGCTCGTCGGCGGCGATGTCATGAAAGGAGATGTTCGCGGTGTTGCCGACGCGAGGCTGGCTGGCGCCGTTGACGCTGGTCTCGCCGATCGCGAGCAATGCCGACTCGAGCCGGTCGCGCAGGGTCTCGATTTTGTCGAAGGAGGCGAGTGCCTCGCGCGCGAGACGCGCCGCGGTGGCCAGGCCGACGATCGAGGGGACGGGCTCGGTGCCGGAGCGGAGACCGAGCTCCTGGCCGCCGCCGTACCAGAGCGGCTGCAGCGTCAGACCTTTGCGGATGGTGAGCGCGCCGACCCCTTTCGGCGCGTGGAACTTGTGGCCGGAGATGGTGAGAAAGTCGGCACCGAGGGCGGGCTTCGAGAGCGGCACTTTACCCGCGGCCTGCACGGCGTCGACGTGAATGAGCGCGCCGCGCGCATGGGCGAGGTCGGCAATTTTGTCGACGGGATGAAGGACGCCGGTCTCGTTCTGCGCGAGCATGACCGAGACGAGAAGGGTGCGGTCGTCGATCGCGGCTTTCATCGCATCGAGATCGATGGCGCCGTCGCTGTCGACCGGCACGACCGCGACTTCGATCTGCCCGGCGCGCTCGAGTGCGCGCAGGAGGGAGAGGACGGAGGGATGCTCGACGCTGGTGGTGACGACTTTGCGCCGCTCGGCCGCACGATCGATGAGGCCTCGAATGACGAGGGCGTTCCCCTCGGTGCCGCAACTGGTGAAGATGACTTCCGATGCGTCGCATCCGAGGAGGAGCGCGACCTCGGCGCGGGAGTCTTCGACCGCATCGTGCGCGCGCCGGCCGAGGGAGTGGATCGCGTGGGCGTTGCCGAAGTAGTCGCGATAAAACGGGGTCATTGCGGCCATGACTTCGTCGGCGACGCGGGTGGTGGCGTTGTTGTCGAGGTAGGTCGTCACGGCGCGCATTCTAAGGGTTTTGCGCTTCTCTGACGTGCCGCGGCCGCACCGCTGACGAGGACGCACGAGGCCGTGACGCGACTCACCAATTTTTCACGTTTCCGGACGGGCCGCGTGACCGCTGATGCCTATGATGCCTCTCATACGAGCGCACCGTTTTCGAGAACCGGCAGCGTGTTGTATGAGAGAGAGCCAGAGGGGCGGCACGAAA
>DASVRB010000667.1:0-4719 GCA_036388835.1 Thermoanaerobaculia bacterium
GACTACGCTCGGGGTGAGAGGTGAGCCTCGCCATCATCGCGCAGAAAAACTTGTTCCCCCACCGATGATTTTCTCCCCTGACCGCCGTCTATGCTTGCAATGACGGACAACACGTCACGTCAACAAAGGGAGAATCGATCATGCCTACTTCAACGATCCGCCTTCACCGGGTGCTCACCGCCAAACCCGAGCGTGTGTATCGCGCGTTCCTCGTACCCGAGGCCATGGCGAAATGGCTTCCGCCGCACGGGTTTACCTGCACCGTGCATGAGATGAATCCTGTCGTCGGCGGCACGTACAGAATGTCCTTCACGAACTTCAGTTCGGGGAACGCCCACGCCTTCGGCGGCGAGTACGTCGAGCTGGTGCCGTCCGAGAAAATCGTCTACACCGACCGGTTCGAAGATCCGAATCTGCCGGGCGAAATGCGGACCACCGTGACCTTGAAGCCGGTCTTGTGCGGCACCGATCTCACGATCGTGCAGGAAGGCGTGCCCGAGGCCATCCCGGCGGAGATGTGTTACCTCGGATGGCAGCAATGCCTCGAGCAGCTCGCAGACCTCGTCAATCCTGAGATTCCCGATTAGGACTTCTGCGGCACCGCGCACAGTTTGGAGTGCGGTGGCAAGGCCACCGCGTTCTCGAGCCGCAGCAGTGATGCCGCGCAAGTCCTTGCCGCCGCGGAGTGAAAGCGGCGACTGGCGTCGCCGCACTCCAAAAAATTGCATAGCGCGTCTGTCATCCTGAGCCGCGCAGACGGCGAAGGACCCCCTGCCCACAGCGCCAGTCTCGTGCAACCGCAGGGGGTCCTTCGCCGTCCGCGCGGCTCAGGATGACACTTGGCGTCGGCGCGGCGAAGCACGCCCTGCTCGATCGATGCAGGAGAGACGTGGGAGACGAACTCGGCCCTGGGTCGAAAGTGGCCCTGCCGGTTGCCGGTAAGTGGCTTCGTCGCGCGTTCGCGACCGCGACCACAATGCTCGCGAGCGAGGCGAGACAACAATGAAAACAGTGTGCAAATCAGGACGTACCGTGCTGCTCGCGCTGCTGGCCATCACCGCAATTCCGCTCTATGGCCAGACGGCGCCACAATCAACGACTCCGCCGCCGACGGTCGCTGCGCCGCGCGACGGGCAGCATGATTTTGATTTCGAGATCGGCACTTGGCGCACGCAATTGCGCCGTCGTCTGAAGCCGCTGACCGGCTCGAACGAGTGGATCGAGATGGAAGGGACGACCACGGTGCGCAAGGTGTGGAACGGCCGGGCGAATGTGGTGGAGCTGGTGGTCGACGGCGCAGGGCGTCATATCGAGGCGCTCAGTCTTCGTCTGTACAACCCGGAATCGCGACAATGGACGCTGAATTTCGCGAGCTCCGGCTCCGGCGAGCTGGCAGAGCCGACGGTGGGCGAGTTTCGCAACGGGCGGGGCGAGTTCTATAGCCAGGAAAAGTACAACGGCCGCACGATTCTGGTGCGGTTCATCATTTCGGACATCAAGGCGCACTCGGTCCGATTCGAACAGGCGTTCTCTGATGATTATGGGAAGACGTGGGAAGTGAACTGGATCGCGACCGATACGCGAATTCCTGACGGAGCGGCGACACCGTGATCAGCGGCGGGCTAAGAGCCCGCGCTCCACAGGGACCGCGTCCCGCCGGTGCTAGACTCGGCGCTCGATGCGTGGGCTGGTGCGGGTTGCATGGTGAAACGGGCGCGCGGGTATACGCTCGCGGCACTGACGCTCGATCCTGCATCGCGGACGCCGCTCCACCGGCAGCTCTATGAAGCGATTCGCGGCGCGATTCTGACGAAGCAATTGCACGCCGGCAGTCGGCTCCCCTCCACCCGCAGCCTCGCCGCCGATCTGCAGATCTCACGCAATACGGTCCTCCTCGCCTTCGAGCAGCTCCTCGGCGAGGGGTACGTCGAAAGCAGAACGGGCTCAGGAACGTTCGTCGCGAACACGGTCCCGGACGAGGTGCTGCGCACCGGAGCTCGGAAAACTGCACCGGCTGCATCACGAGTGCGGCGCGCGCGTTCGCTTCCGGCGCCGATCACGACCACGAGCGACAAACGGCGGGCGTTTGAGCCGGCGCTTCCGGCACTCGATCTTTTTCCGATTCAGCTCTGGACGCGGCTCATTGCAAAACAGTGGTCGCGAAACGGCCCGGCACTGCTCGACTCGCTCGCATACGGCGACGCGGCCGGTCACCCGCGGCTGCGAAGCGCAATCGCGCAGTATGTCGGCGCGGCACGCGGCGTGGCGTGCGACGCGGCGCAGGTCATCATCACGAACGGTCTGCAGCACGGTCTGGAGATGATCTGCCGCGTTTTGCTGGAGCCGGGCGAGCGTGTCTGGTTCGAGGATCCGGGTTATCCCGCCGCGCGTGCCGCATTTGCGGCGGCCGGTGCGCAGGTCGTGCTCGTTCCTGTGGACGCGGAAGGGCTCGACGTCGCGGCCGGCATCACAAAATGCGCGGCGCCGCGGCTCATTTACCTGACGCCGTCGCATCAATTTCCATCAGGCGTGACAATGTCGATCCCCCGCCGCCTGCAATTACTCGATGCGGCGCGGCGCAGCGACGCCTGGATTCTCGAGGACGACTATGACGGCGATTATCGTCATAGCACCAGCCCCGCGCCGGCCATTCACGGACTGGATACCGATGGGCGGGTGATTTATGTCGGCTCGTTCAGTAAATCGCTGTTTCCGGCATTGAGGCTCGGCTACATCATTGTGCCGCCCTCCGTAGTGGAAACGTTCATGCGCGCCCGTGCGCTCGCCGGCCGCACGCTGCCGGCGGTCGATCAACTGGTGGTCGCCGATTTCATCGAGCTCGGCCACTTCGAGCGGCACATTCGCCGCATGCGCGCGGCATACCGCGAACGTCAGGAGGCGCTGATCGCGAGCGCGGCAAAGGATCTCCGCGGTCTGGCGGTCGTCGCGCCGACGGAGGCGGGGATGCATTCGCTGGCGTGGCTGGAGCAGATCGACGATGTCGTCGCATCGCGTGAGGCCGCCGAGGAGAATTTGGAGGCGGCGCCGCTCTCGGCATTCTGCGGCGAGGTGCGCTTGCCGGACGCGCTGGTCCTTGGATACGGCGCGGTGACGCCGCGGCAGATCCGTGTGGCGACCGCGGCGTTGGGGCGCGCGCTCGAACGTGCGCGCAAACGCGGGCGAAGCGGAGCGCTGTAGCATGCGGCAAACGTGAACGTCACTAGGAGGTTTCATTGAAGAAAATCGCGGTATTCATGGGATTGACGTGCCTTGTGTTGTCCGGCTGCGCGACCAGCGCGGCCGATCGTGGTGCGGAGGCGCGTCCTCTGGCACACGCGTCCAGGACCATCGTTGCGCGTGAATGGAAAGGGAGGGTCGCGCCGGCGCGCGCGGACGAGTATTACGCGTACCTGCACGCCGGCGTCCAGAAGATGCGCGCAATCGCGGGATATGTCGGCGTCGAGATCC
Source organism: Thermoanaerobaculia bacterium (assembly GCA_036388835.1). GTDB lineage: Bacteria > Acidobacteriota > Thermoanaerobaculia > Gp7-AA8 > Gp7-AA8 > QHVT01. Next base: position 3,469 of record DASVRB010000667.1, read on the forward strand.
TCCGCCGCGATGAACCGTCAGCCGTGGGCTTCACCGTCATCTCGTATTGGGAGACGCGCGAGGCGATCAAAGCGTATGCAGGCGAAGACATCGAGAAGCCACATCACCTGCCGAGAGACCGGGAGATGCTGCTCGAGCTGCCGGAGCGCGTGCTGCATTACGACGTGACCTACACCGATCTCGAGAGGGTGCGGCTGCATTGAATGTCCGCTATGCGCTCAGTGTGGAGCGGCGGCCGCTTCGGCCGCCGGGTTCTTGCGAATTGTGGGCGGCCGACTTGCACAGAATCAATTCCGTGATTCGCATTGCACTGATTGTCGTTCTCGTGCTCACGGCGTGCAGCAGGCCCGCCGATCGATCGCCGGTCGAGACGGCCTCCGGAAAGACGGCGCCGCCGGTGAAAACGCCGCCGCCTGTGAAGGCGCCCGACGTTCCGGCGGCCGGCATTCGCACCGACCGGACCGCGTATGTCCTGACGCCCGGAAAGCACGGGCTGGAGACGACGATCGTTGCGACGTTGCGGGCGCCGGCGGACCAGACGCTCTACATCCTCAATTGCAATGGCGGGATTTCGGCGACGTTGCAGCGGAAGGTGGGCGACGAATGGGTGTGGGCGCTCCTGACCGGAATGGCCGCGTGTATGTCGCCGCCGATCATTGTGCCGCCCGGCGGGGAGTACACGAAAAGCCTTCATGTGAATGAGGCTGCCGGCACGATCCGCGATCCGCAGGGCGGCACGATGCTGCAGTCGGGAACGTATCGCGTGGTGTGGACGGGCGTGCTCACGTCGTTCAATCCCAAAGGCGGCCCTGATTTCGGCGGACCCGAGCTGCCACTGGAGCAGCGCGTGTCGGCGCCGATTACGATCGAAGTGCCGGTGCGGCGGTAAATCGTGACGCGAGCGGCCGAATCGGCCGCCGCTCCACAGGTACGGACGAGCGCGGCACACGCTTTGCTTTGGTGACGAGCACTGGACGGCGTAACTGCCGTCCTTTTTGTTTTTACGAATCTGTCGTTTTTTCGAATTGATCCCTGGTGTGGTTCTTATGATCGTGGTCCTGTTCAGAATTCATGCAGTGGCAGCGGGACTCGTGTTCCTGCTGCTGGCCCTCAATGCGTTGTCGAGCCGGAACAAGCGCGCCTGGTTCTGGCTCGCTGTAGCGAGTGCATACGGCTGCGTGGTGGCGATGACGTTCGCGCACGGTATGGGCGTGGCGATCGGCGCGGCGATCCTCGCCGCGAGTGTGGTCG
>DASVRB010000668.1:0-4458 GCA_036388835.1 Thermoanaerobaculia bacterium
TTCGGCGGGCTAAGAGCCCGCCGCTCCACTTACTTTTTCTTCTTGATCGTCGCGCGCAATTCGTTGCGCAATTTCGTTGCATCGCGGATCACCTGCGCGTCTGTCGCCGTCTTCAGCAGTTCTTCGAGCAGCGCGAGCGACTCTCGGTGTTTGCCGCGGTTCGTCAGCTCGATCGCTTCGTTGTATTTCGTGATCTCGCGATTCACGGCGGAGATCGAGGAGAGCTGCGTGGCCTGTTGTTCGAGCTCGCGGCGGCCGAGGGGATCGGTTGTGCCGGCGGCGAGACCGCGCACGACCTCGGCGGCTTCATCGAGCTTCCCCTGTTCCGACAGCGCGTTTGCGCGCGCCGTCTCGGCGGTGACGAGGACGTTGCGCGCGGCGAAGATGGTCTGTTTGTCGCGCGCGTGCTCGAACGCGGCGGCGAAGAGCGCGTCCGCTTTCGCGCGCGTGCCGCTGCGCAGATACATCGCGTACAGATTCAGCGCAAAGTCCGTCCGTTCCGGCGCGAGCGCACGTGCGCGCTCGAGCTGCGCGATGCCGGGAGCGAGGTCGCTCTCGATCAGATACGTCGTGCCGAGGAGGCCGCGTGCGCGCGCTTCGTCACCGCCGATCGCCAGTGCACGCTCCGCGAGCGCGCGCGCACGGCGGAACTTCGCGGCGTCGCCGTCAGCGGGTGTGAAGATGCCGGCAAACACGCCGCTCGCCGTCGAGAGCAGCGACTCGGCGTACAGCAGATGAACTTCAGGATCGGCGGGTCCCGCGGCGATGGCGCGCTCGTACGCACCGGTGGCGGCGAGGGTGCGCGCGTGATCGGGATCGACGCGCAACGCCTCGGCGTAATGACGTTTCACATCCGCTTCCGCGCCGGCTACGTGCGACAGAAACGAGCCGAGCTCGTACAACAGCGTCGCGCGATCGAGAGTCTCCGCCTCCGACGCGCGAACGGATTCTGATTTCAACACCACGAGTCGCGTCACCGCGGCCGGCTTGCGCAGCGCCAGCTCCATGTCGCGCAGCGTGAGTTTGTAGTGCGTCTGCAGCGCGACCTCGACCGCGGTGCCGTTCGAGACGTCGCGCAGGAAGCGGAAGAAGGCTTCGGAATCGAGCGACATCAGCCAGTGCACGGCAGCCCAGCTCTGCGCGTAGAAGAGCGATGACGACGCCCACTCGGAATCGGCCGCGACGGCGAACAGCGTCGACGCGGGGAGCAGCGGTTTTTGATTGAGGAGCCTCACGTGCTCGGGGATCGTCTCGCCAGCGCTGACGCGGCCGTTGCGCACGTCGGCATTCGCAAAGTATTCGGCGAGCCCTTCCTCCAGCCAGAGCGGCGGCGCGACGCCGGTGCGGCGCAGCAGATCGTGCACGAGCTCGTGCATCGCGGTGCGCTCGAAACGGCCGCGGCGCGAGCCGTCGATGAACATCGTGCCGCCGCCGTCGTGCCGCACATACGCGCCGGTGTTGCGCGCGTTCTCGCGCGCGAACAGCAGATCAAAGTACGGCTGGCTCTCGCGGCGCTGCTCGAAGACGAACACGGTCGCCCGCGTGGTCGACGGAGTTGCCGCGGCCGCGAGCTCCGGATTCGCACGCATCACCCCCGAGGCCAGCGTTTCGAAATCGCCGACCACGTCGCGCGTGCGCGACTCGCTCGCGCTGCTGATCACGTCGAAGCGCGGCGAGCGGATGCGAATCCACTTTCCTTCAGCGGAAGGAAATGGGATCGGCTGTTCCGGTCTGCGCACCTTCCCCTCGCGCGCAACGCCGAGCGGCACCGGCGGCACGTACACATCCTGCGCGAGCGCGGGGAGTGGAACGAGGAGCAGGAGGAGAGAAAGGAGCTTCTGCACGTGCCGTTGAAAACGAGTGTGGATGGACTTGCGATTTCCTGCGGCGCTCGCCTTGACTCGAACGTTGCGGCGCCTGCATGCTCGCGACCGTGACGCCTCTTTTCGGCTCGCGCGCAAAGTTCGGCCGAGGACTCTCCGGCTGATGCGGCTGCGCGACCTCGCACGCGATCGCGTGGTGTGGCTTTACACGGTCATCGTGCTCGGTTACTTCTACGTGCCGCTGACGACCGGCACGTTCTACTTCCGCGACCTGTACCGGATGTACTACCCGAAGCGCGTCTTCCTCGCAGAAGCGCTCCGCTCCGGACAGTTTCCGCTTTGGGATCCGACGACGCACGGCGGCGCGCCGTTCCTCGCGCTGCCGACGAACCTCGGCTTCCATCCATCGAACGTGCTGTACGCATTCCTGCCGGTCGCGTTCGCGTTCAACCTCGTGCTGGTGCTGCACGTGTTGTTCTGCGCGGTCGCGGCGTACTGGTTCGCGCGCGTGCTCGAGCTCTCGATTCCTGCCGCGTTCGTCGCCGGAATCGCGTTCGCGTTCTGCGGCTACACGCTGTCGACGGCGAACCTGATGCAGATCCTTCTCGCGCTGCCGTGGGTGCCGCTGACGCTCGGCCTCACTCATCGCGCGCTGCGCGAGTCGCGCTCCCTCATCCCGGCGGCGATTGCGGCGGCGATGCCGCTGTACTGCGCGGCGGCGGAGCTGACCGCGATGCTGTTCGCGACACTCGTCGTCTGGGTGCTGACGCAGCGCGCGTACACGCGGCGCGCGGCCATCGCGGCGGTGTCGTTCGTGATCGCTGGCGGTGTCGGATTGTCGCTGCTGCAGACGCTGCCGGCGACGAGCGTGCTCGCGCAATCGTTGCGCGCGCAGGGGCGCTCGTACGCGAGTTTCACCGACTGGTCGGTCGCACCGCAGCGGCTGCCGGAGCTCGTGATTCCGCGCTTCCTCGGCGACACGGACTCGCTGCGCGAGGAGCGCCGGTTCGGCCGCAGCATTGAATACAACGGCTATCCCTACATCATCAGCATCTACCTCGGCGCGCCGCTGCTGCTGCTCGCGATCTTCGGCGCGAGGCGACAACCGGTGCTCGCCGCGATCGCCGCAACGGCGCTGCTGCTGTCGCTCGGCCGCTACCTGCCGGGCTTCCGGCTGATCTACGAGTACGTGCCGTTCGTCTCGATCTTCCGCTATCCGGTGAAGGCGCAACTCGCGGCGCTGATCCCGTTCGCCGTCGTCGCCGCGTACGGCGTCGACGTGCTCGCAGCCTCGGCCGCCGCGCGCAAACGAGCAGCGATCGCGGCGGCGGCATTCGCGCTTGCGGCAGGCGCGATTGCGGCGCTGCTGTTCGGCAACGCGACGTTCGCGGAGTCGTTCGCAATCGCGTTCTCGTTCGAGCCGCTCGGATCAGAAGGTCAGGCACTGCTCGCAGGTTCGTTCCTGCACGCCGCACTCGCGGCGGCGGCGTTCGCAGCGGCGGTGGCGTCGCGACGTGCGATCGCGATCGCCGCGGTCATCGCGATCGATCTGCTCGTCGCCGGACGCAGCGTGACCGACTTTGCGCCGCGCGACATTTTCGCGCCCTCGCAGCTCGTCGCCGCCGCGCAACAACTGGTCGGCGAGGGCCGCTTCCATTCAGCCCCGCGTCCGCTGCTCGTGCACGCGCCGGACGACGATCTGATGTGGCTCGCGCGCTGGCAAATCGAATCGCTGAACAGCTACCAGTCGGCGCTGTTCGGGATGCCGGCCGTCTATCACGACGATTACGACGGACTCGCTCCCGCGCGCATGGCGCGCCTCGGCGAGCGGATCGCGCGCGTGCCGTGGGATCGCAGAAAGCTGCTATTCGACCGCGCGAATGTGCGTGCATTCCTCACGACCGCGCGCGTCGACGCGCCGCAGGTGGCGGCGATCCCGACGCCCGGCGAGCCGCTGCGGTTGTACGCGCATCCGACCGGTATCCCGGCGCGATTCGTGAGCAGCGCGCTGGTCGCCACCAGTGAACGTGATGCGGCGCGGCGCCTTCTCGGCGAACGCGATCTCTCGCGCGTCGTGCTCGAAGAGCAACCGGGCGCGGTCGGCAATTGCGGAATGGCGCCGGTCGCGCGTCGCGCAGAGACGCTGCAGTCGCGGCGATATGAAGTGCAGGCGCCGTGCGATGGCTATGTCGTCATCGGCGAGAACCACTACGACGGCTGGTCTGCAACCATCGACGGACAACGCGCGAAACTCGTTCGCGCCGATTTCGCGTTCACCGCCGTCGCGGTGTCGCGCGGCCGTCACGTCATCGAGATGCGCTACTTCCCGCCGCGTCTTTACGCCGGTGCGCTCTGCGTGCTGGCGACGGCGGTCCTGCTGGTGTTGCTGGACCGCCGCCGCCTGCGGGGAAGACTTCAACGTTGAACTGACGCGTATCGCGCCGAAGTAAGTACACCGCGCCAGAGGCTTGGCCAACCAGCGCCGGCGGCCGTGCCCGCTACATCGTGAATTGGCCGGCTTCGATGATCGCTTTCACGCGCGCCATGAACTGATCCGCGACCGCGCCGTCGATCAGACGGTGGTCGAAACCGAGCGAGAAGTAGCACATCGAGCGGACGCCGATGAAGTCGCCGT
>DASVRB010000669.1:0-6623 GCA_036388835.1 Thermoanaerobaculia bacterium
CGCGGCTTTCGCGAGAAATCTCTGCGCCACGTTCCCGATCCGGCGAGCCAGCGGCATCGCCCGCACCGCCTGAAAATCGCGGAAGCGATTCCCTTTCGTGTAATCCGCCTCGCCGCTGATCAGCGGCGCGATGAGCTGAGGCACGAGCCAGAGCGGCATCTGCCCGTCCGCGTCGATCTTCACGACGATGTCCGCGCCTGACTCGATCGCGGTGCGGAACCCCGTCACCATTGCTCCGCCGACGCCGCGGTTCTGCTCGTGATGCACGACCACGATCCGGCGGTCGAGCTCCGCGTAACGGTCGGCAATGGCGCCGGTCTGGTCGGCCGAGCCGTCATTGACGACGATGATGGTCGTGAACAGGGCAGGCATCGCCCGCAGCACCGACCCGATCTCTTTCGACACGTTGTAGGCCGGCAGCACCGCCGCCACGTGCACGTCGCTGCGGCGCTTCAGCATCACCCGGCTCACGTCCGCCCCTCCCCCTTCCGAATCTCGTAAATACGCACGTTCTCATCATCCAGGAAAACGCGGATGTCGCGGTGCGTAAGGCCATAAACCATGCACCAGGTCTGCAGGCGCTCCTCCACCGAGGCACGGTCGAAACGGGTCGACCAGTTGTTGATCTGGAAGTGGTGCGGCGTCTTTTCCACCGCGATGAACACGTGCGGCGTCGGGATGCGCAGCGGAGACTCCGCCGGATCGAACTGCTCGAGAAAATCGACGCCGTTGAGATGAAACCCGCGGCCGAGAACCATCGGGTACTCCTGGCCGTAACTGACCAGCGTCCAGGTGAACGGCTGGTGGCGCTGCGAGATGCGCAGCACCGCGTAGGCCGTCGTGCCGTAGCCGGAGTAGTCGAGCAGACGCGCGCGCATCGAGTCGCTGTGCAGATTCGGCGTGGTGGCGAGCCAGAGCACGATCGCGAGCACCGGCGCGATCGCGTAGGCGCGGCGCGGGAGGCGTGCCGCGATTGCCGCGACCACGACGCCGAGGAGCACCGCGATCGTCAGCGCGAGCCAGGTCGCGTTGCGGCGCACCTCCACGATTTCGGGGATGCCGAGCACCGAGGCCGCATGCGTGATCACGAAGAAAATCGTCCCGCTGGCGATCCAGAGCGCGGCCGGCTCGCGCAGGCGGATCGCCGCAATTGCGAGGAGTGTCGCGACGATCACGATGCCGATTAGAAACGGCGTCAGCATCATGTAGGCCGTCTCTTCGCCCGTGGCATCGCCGGCAAACGTGCGGAGAAACGGAAAGTAGTAGAGCGCGGTGCCGCCGACATTGCGGCTCACGCTCACGCCGTCGCTCGCGCCGATGCTGCGGTAGCGGAGGAAGCCGAGCATCCAGGTCGAGCCGATCGCCACGCCGAGCGCGCCCGCGCCGGCGCCGCGCATCACGTCACGCACCGTTGCCGTGCGACAGAGCAGCACCGCGAATGCAGCCGCGGCGCAGAGCGCGACCAGCGGCACCGCCACGCCCGAATGCACGGCCGCAATGGCAGCGGTGCAGCCGACGAATCCGATGAGCCGCCAGCGGTCGCGCGTGCGAAGCCAGTCCACCAGAAACAGTGCGCCGGGCAGCAGCAACACGATCGCGAGCTCCTGCGGCAGGGTCGAGGTCTGTCGCTGAAATGTCGTCAGCAGCACGTCGAACTCGCCGGAATCGGCGAGCTCCGCGTACGAGCGGGAGAGTTTCTCGCGCGACTCGATCCCGCTCGTTCCGGAGACGCTGCCGCCGAGGGCAAAGTACTGGCTCGCGCCGCCGATCATCGTCGCGAACAGCAGCCCCGCCACCAGCGCGGCGGCGGTGCGTTGTGCGATGCGATGGGCCACATACGCGGCCGAAAGCGTCAGCAGGATTCCGCTGAACGCGCCGAAGAAATTCATCAGCAGGATCGCGTCGACATTCGTCAGCCGCTCGATCGGCAGCAGCAGAAAGTGCATGCCACGCGGATATGGTCCCCAGGCCGGATCGACCTGACGCCCCTGGTCGAGGAGGCGCATCAGGTAAAGGTGCACGTAGGTGTCGGAGAAGCCGAGGTTGGCCGTGGCGAAAGGGCGATAGAGGCGCGTCACCGCGGCGGTGAGGATGATCGCGCCCCACGCCGCCATCGTCTTCAGCGACAGGCGTTCGTCTCCTTCCTCTTTCGCGCCGAACCAGGAAGCCGTGCGCGGCACGATCGCCTCGCGTCCGCGATCGAGAATGCGCAAGCCGTAGAGCACCGCATCGCGATACGAGTCTTTCAGCCAGCGCAGCGGCGGCACGCCTGCGCGTCGCGCGCGGCAGACCACCACGATCGTCGCCAGCAGCAGCACGTACGTCGCCGCCGAAGCGACGTTGAAGAGCGTGAAAAGCTGGCCGGCCAGCGTGAGCAGCGTCAGGCCGACGCCGAAGTTCCAGAAGAACCAGTCGAGGCGCGTGAACGACGCCGGCCGCCGCCACGCCAGCGCGGGGATGCAGACGAACAGCAGCACGAGCGCCGCCGCGATCCGCACAACCGTGTCGATGCCGTAGAGCCAGTACATGTCAGTAAGCCGCGTAATACGAGTAGTCGAGCTCTTCGAGCACCTGGCGCGTCTCGCGCGCCGCCACGATGCACATCGCGATAGCGCCGGCCACCACGCCGAACACCGCCGCCCAGTAGCCAATCGCGCGGCTGCAGATGAAGCCGACCGTCACGTCCGCGGCCAGCGCGTACGCGACGCAGCGCACCGCCGGCTCGACGCGCGAGAGCGTCAGGAGCAGGAGGACATTGCGCACCGCGAACATGAAGATCGTGTAGCCCGCCGCCGCGGCCACGAACACACGCATGGTCACGGGCGAAGTGAGCGCTTCGTGCAGGCGTGTGTTGTCGACCTGCTGCAGCGTCATCATGAGCAGCCAGGCGAGGATCAGCGCCACCACCGCGGCGAGGCCGAGCTGCAGCGAGCGGCGGCGGTGCGCTTCGAGCTGCTCGACGACGAACGTCTCGCGGTCGCCGCTCTTCATCCGCTTCTCGTGCGGGATCAGCTTCTCGGAGAAGCGCTCGATCGCGTACTGCACCATGCCGCCCATCACGATCACCACCACCAGCGCGAGATCCATGGCCAATTCGTAGCGGACGTTCAGCCAGAACGGATACGGCGGAAAGTCGTCGCGGCCGACCGGCGTGGTCCAGGCGATCACCCGATCGGCGAAGAGGAATGCGTTGAAGAGCAGTCCGTAGACGAAGTAGCGCGACGTGCTGACCACCAGCACCGCGATGCGCGGCGGATTGACCGGCTCGACGTTGCCGCGCTTGCGCGCCATGCGCCCGAGCAGAAAGGCGGCGGCGGAGAAGCTGAGAAGATCGGCGAACGCGACGCCGATGCCATTCGCCACGATCGGCGACGCACCGCCGAGTTTCGCCGCCGCGATCACGACCGCCAATGAGGCGGCGGTGATGACGACGAGTAACTCGGTCCGCTGCACGAGATAGAGCAGCGCCCACGAAAGCCAGAGCACGGTCAGGCCTGCATAGAAGAGTGAGGCGGTGAGGACCATCGGCCACGGCAGGATGCGAAACAGCAGATTGACGAGCAGCGCCGGCACGAGTAGCCCGAGCGTGACCCGCAGCGCGATGCCGAACCCGCGCATCGCGGTCCAGCGCGCTAGCCCTTCTTCCTGTTGATAGATGTAGAAGAGTCCGCGCCGGACGATGGCCTGCGTGAAGCCGCCCGCGGCGATGTAGCTGGCGATGAAGCCGAGGGCGATCGCACTCCCCTGCGCGAGCTGGAGATCGATCGCACCCCAGATGCCGTAGCCCCACAACAGCATCGCCGCCGCCTGCATGGCCATCGGCACGGCGAACGCGATTCCGGCAAAGTAGCGCCGCAGAAAGCGCACCGCCGGAATGACGCGCGGCTGCGGATCGTCCCCCGCGAGCGTGAAGCCGTACGCCCCATCGCGAAAGCGTCGCTCGATGGCGCGCGCCAATTCGAACAGGTCGCGCACGCCATACCCGCTGCGCGCATCGCTGTCGCGCATCCCGAGGACCTCGAGCTGCGCCGCAATCTCCCACGCGTCTTTCGGCATGCCGACCGTCTCGACGACCCGCCGCCCGAGGTCGTCGAGGGGAAGCGCGCTCACACCGTCACCTCGCGGCCCTCGCGAACATGCCGAGCGGTTGCACAAGCCACCCGGCGGAGCCGTTCTTGTGGAGCGGCGGCCGCCTCTCGGGAACGCTCCCCTCTGTCATCCCGAGCGGAGTCGAGGGACCTGGGCGGGTGGGCCGCGACGCACATGGCACCGGCAGCCGCCGAAATGCGCTGGAGCAAAAAGCCGCGTCGCTGCTGATGTGTCATTCCGCGCGTCAGCGCGGAATCCCCTTCCGATGAGCAACGGCCTCTCGCTTCGGCAGGGGATCCCGCGCTGACGCGCGGGATGACACAGAAACACTCCGTATTCGCCGACGGTGAACGTCGCGCGACGCCCACGCCTCGTGCCGCCCACACCCCCAGGTCCCTCGACTCACGCTCGGGATGACAGAGGGTGTGCTCGTGAGCCGCGACGACGACCGACGATCGGTAGTACACCGCGCCCGAGGCTTGGCCAACCAGCGCTGCCGGCCGTGCCGGCCGGTTCATACGCCCACCTCCATCGGCACCGCTCTCGGCGCACCCGCTTTCGCTGCGCTCCAGAACCGATACAGATCGAGATACGCCGCGATGCTGTTGTCGCGACGGAACTCCTCCATCACTCGCGCACGTGCTCGACGGCCGATGTGCGCGCGGAGCGGCGCGTCGTCCAGCAGTTGGCGCACCGCGGCGGCGAAGCCTGCCACATCGCGCGGGCGCACCAGCATTCCGCATTCTTCCAGCGCCTCGCCGACGCCGCCGACGTCGCTCGCGACCACCGCGCGCTCGCAGCTCATCGCTTCGATGACGGAGTACGGAAACGCCTCAGAAATACTCGTCAGCAGCACGACGTCGGCGTCGCGGTACGCCTCCACCACGTCGTCCGCCACCGCCCCCATCGTCACCGTCTCCTCGAGCGCGAGCTCGCTGCGCAACGCGAGACATTTCTCGTAATACGGCTGATCGGCCACGCTGCCGTAGATCGTGAAGCGCACCCGCGGATGCGTTTCGCGTACGCGCGCGGCGACGCGCAAAAAGGTCTCGATGTCTTTCAACGGATCGATGCGCGCGGTCGCCACCACATGCAGCCCGTTCGCGCGCTTCGGACCGGCCGCAAAGACCTCCGGATCGACGCCGTTGTAGATCACCCGCACCTTGTGCTGCGGCGTCCCGTGCGCCAGCTCCCAGCGGGTGTTGTAGTGACAGACCGGCGCGACCACGTCGGCGTGAAAATAATTCGCGCGCACGACCGCGGTCATCAGGTTCAGCAGAAACTGCTTGCAGAAAAAGAGGCGCTTGAACCGCGACAGAAAGAGGTTCTGCTCGCGCAAATACACACCATGCTCGGTCACGATCATCGGCGTGCCGTGACGCACTTTGGCGGTGATGCACGGCAGTCCGCAGAACGCGGCCGCGGTGGTATGCGTGACGCTCACCGCCGGCACGCGCACGGTCAGCACGATCAGGAAGCGATAGAGCCAGCGCAGGCACTCGGTGAGATCGAAGATCGACGGCAGCTGATGCTCGCGTGCGGCCGGCGGCAGCGAAGCGGCGGCACGCCGCGCGAACGCCTCCATCGTTTCGACGAACGCGAGCCACACCGGCCGCGACTTCATGGTGATGCTGTAGTCGCGCTGGTCGAAGTAGTCCTCGAGCTGCACGAGCACGCGTCCGAACGCCGCCGGATCGGTGCCGCTGTTGATGAGGTCGAGCAGCGCGCGAAACGCCGGCACGAACTCGGCTTCGATCTCGGCATCGGTGGTGCCGCGCTTCCGCTCGTACAAACCAGCAAAGGTCGTATGCAGCGCGAACTCGCTCGGCTCTTCGATTCCCCACAACGGCACGTTGATGATGCTGCGCACGTTCGCAGGCGGATCGAATCGCGCCTCGATGTGCGGGTTCATCATGATGGGCAACAGCGTGTAGCTCACCTCGGCGGTGTTGCGCAGCAACGCATCGCACCAGGTACTGACGCCGCCTGTCGCATACGGATACGTCCCCTCGGTGGTCAGCAGCACCGAGAGACCGGCGTCGCTCATCTGATCGCTCCGACCCGCACCGGCTGCTGCCGCGGCGCGTCGACACGCCGCTTCACGATCTGCTGGTATTTCCAGAGCTCGATGCGCGCGCCAAGGAGCTCGCTTTCGCGGCGCGCCCGATCGGCCGCCACCTCGGCCACGTCGTTCTCAGGACGCAGCCCGGCCGCAACGAGACGGATCACCGATTCCTCGCGCTTCACCGCGACGTCGACCATCTGCCGCAACAGCCCGATGCGCTTTTCGAGCGCGGCAATGCCGAGCCACAACGACGAGGTCTGACGGCGAATCTGATCGGTGGTGGTGCGGCGCTCCAGGCTCGCCTGCTCCGCCTGCATCCGCGCCTCGGCCACACGGCGCGTGCCGGCGGCGTCGAACATCGGCAACGCCAGTGTGAAGCGAATGCCGAACAGCCCGAAGCCGCCGTTGTCCTGACCGGCGATGTTGCTCAGTGCGGTCACGCCGCCGTACGCCGACATCGAAAGCTGCG
>DASVRB010000670.1:0-3655 GCA_036388835.1 Thermoanaerobaculia bacterium
CGTCAGGATCCCGACGTCGTCCTCATCGGCGAGATGCGCGACCTCGAGACCATCGAGTCCGCGCTGCGCATCGCCGAGACCGGCCACTTGACCTTCGGCACGCTGCACACCAACTCCGCCGCGCAGACCATCAACCGTATCGTCGACGTTTTCCCGGCGCACCAGCAGCCGCAGATCCGCGCGCAGCTCTCGTTCGTGCTCGAAGGAATCCTCTGCCAGTCGCTGCTGCCGAAGGCGAACGGCAAGGGCCGCGCGATGGCGATGGAGATCCTCGTTCCGAACCCCGCCATCCGCAATCTCATCCGCGAGGACAAGGTCCACCAGATCTACTCGATGATGCAGACCGGCCAGGCAAAGTACGGAATGCAGACTTTTAATCAGTCGTTGGCGACGCTGTACTTCAAAAAAGCGATTTCCCTGCAGACCGCGCTGTCGCGCTCGTCGAATCCCGACGAGCTTCAGGAGATGATCTCCCGCGGCGCCGGCCTGACGCAGCCGCAACCCGCTCCGGCGATGCGGCCGCGGCCGGCGTAACCAGCAGTCACTGATTCGTAGTTGTGAGCTCTCGGGAGCTACGAGTCGGCGCAGTCGGGTGAGTAGGGCTCGAGAGCGAAACAGGCCATAGAACCAGGAGCTGCAAATGCCGACATTCGAGTGGAAGGGAACAGCCAGAAACGGTCAGACGCAGACGGGCGTGCTCGTCGCCGACTCCAAGGACGCGGTCATCAATTCGATGCGGCGCCAGCAGATCGTCGTCACGGCCGTCAAGGAAAAGGGGAAAGAGATCGCGCTGCCGAAGTTCGGCGGCGGCGTCCCATCGCAGTCGATCGCCATCTTCACCCGCCAGTTCTCGGTCATGATCGACGCCGGTCTGCCGCTCGTGCAGTGCCTCGAGATCCTCGGCTCGCAGCAGGATCACAAGGTCTTCAAGCGCACCCTCATCCAGATTCGCCAGGACGTCGAGTCGGGCTCCAATCTCGCCGACGCGATGCGCAAGCATCCGAAAGTCTTCAGCGACCTCTACACGAACATGGTCGCCGCCGGTGAGGCGGGCGGTATTCTCGACACGATCCTCCAGCGCCTCGCGACCTACATCGAAAAGTCGGTCAAGCTCAACGGCCAGGTGAAGTCGGCCATGATCTACCCGGTCGCTGTCATCGGCATCGCCTGCATCGTGGTCGCGGTCATTCTCTGGAAGGTCATCCCGGTCTTCGCCTCGCTCTTTGAGTCGCTCGGCGCAGAGCTCCCGCTCCCGACGCGCGTCGTCATCGCCCTCTCGAACTTCCTCGGCGACTTCTGGTGGCTGCTGATCCTCACCGGCGGCGCGCTCGTCTTCGCCACCAAGCGCTACCACCAGACCCACAAAGGGAAGCGCGTCCTCGACGGCATCCTCCTCAAAGTCCCGGTTCTCGGCATGCTGCTCCGCAAGATCGCCGTGGCCCGCTTCTGCCGCACGCTCTCGACGCTCACCTCGTCGGGCGTTCCGATTCTCGACGGCCTCTCCATCACCGCCCGCACCGCCGGCAATTCGATCGTCGAAGACGCGATCATGGCCACGCGCAAGTCGGTCGAAGAAGGCAAGACCATCAGCGAGCCGCTTGGCGATACCGAAGTCTTTCCGCCGATGGTCGTGCAGATGATCGCCGTCGGCGAGCAGACCGGTGCGCTCGACACCATGCTCTCTAAGATCGCCGACTTTTACGAAGAAGAAGTGGACGTCGCGGTGGCCGGCCTGATGAAGCTCCTCGAGCCGGTCCTCATCGCATTCCTCGGCGTCGCCATCGGCGGCATCGTCATCGCGATGTACATGCCGATGTTCTCGCTGATCTCGCAGGTCGGATAACGCAACACGCCATGCGCAGCAAACGCGAGGGATCTGGTCGGGTGAACGCCCGCCCCGGTCCCTCGCTTTATTTTTGGTTCGCCGGGATCGAACCATGACCTCCGACACGCGCATGCTCATCGCGGTCCGGATCGTCGTCATCACGACGCTCCTCGTTGCGGCGCTGATCATCCAGTACACCGCGCGCGCGATCCTGCCGCTCAACTATCTCTACGCGATCGCCGGCATCACGTACGCGTTGACGCTCGGCTACATCGTGCTCGGCCACGTCATCGCCTCGCGCCGCGTGAATCTGATGATCCAGATCGGCGGCGATCTCCTCGTCGAGACGCTGCTGGTCTACTTCACCGGCGGCCTCGACTCGCCGTTCTCGTTTCTCTATCTAGTCTCGATCATCACCGCGTCGATGCTGCTCTACCGGCGCGGCGGACTGCTCACCGCGTCGGCGGCGGCCATCCTCTACGGCGTGCTGGTCGACCTGATGTACTACGACATCCTGCCGATGCCGGAGCAGGAGCTCTTTCTCCCGATCGCCTGGACCTCGCCGCGGCTCTACTACAACATGGCCGCGAACTTCTCCGGCTTCTACGCAACCGCGCTCCTGACCTCGTATCTCTCCGAGCAGTTGCAGCGGACGTCGAAAGAGCTCGACGCGAATCGCCACAATCTCGCCGAGCTGCGCGCGCTCAATCAGAACGTGGTCGAGTCGATCCCCTCGGGACTCGTCACCGTGACGTCGTTCGGCACCGCCTCCTTCGTCAACCCTGCCGGCGCACACATTCTCCAGACCGACCCGCAGATGATCCTCGGCCGGCACATCACCGAGCTCGGATTCTTCACATACGAAGAGTGGAACGGCGCGCGGGAAGAGCTGGCGCGCGGCGAGGTCGTGCGGCGCGAGATCGACGACCTTCTCGTCGGCGGCACGCGCCGCAGCATCGGTTTCGCGGTCAGTCCTCTCAGCACTCTCGACGGCAATGCCTCCGGCTACACGCTGATCTTTCAGGACCTCACCGAGATGAAGAAGCTCGAGTCCGAGCTGCGCCTCAAAGACCGCATGGCCGCGGTCGGCGAGCTCTCGGCCGGCATCGCTCACGAGATTCGCAATCCGCTCGCCGCCATCGCCGGATCGGTGCAGGTGCTGAAAGCGTCGAAGTCGCTCACGCCGCAGGAACAGCGGCTGATGTCGATCGTGCTGAAGGAATCGGAGCGACTCAATAAATCGATCTCCGACTTTCTCCGATTCGTCCGGCCGCAGGAACGGCGCGCGCTCGAATTCGACGTCGCGGCCAGTCTTTCCGAGACGCTCGATCTCCTGCAAAACTCGCCCGAGCTGCGCGCCGATCACGAGATTCGCCGCGAGATCGATCCTCCGTCGTTTCAGCTCGTCGGCGACGCCGACCAGATCCGGCAGGTCTTCTGGAACATCGCCCGCAACGCGGTGCAGGCGATGCCGCACGGCGGCATCCTGAACGTGCACACGCTCACCGCGGAAGGGGCGTACCACATCATCTTCAGCGACAGCGGCCGCGGCATGTCGCAAGCCGATCTGCAGCGCCTCTTCCAGCCGTTCCGGACGAATTTCCCCAGCGGCACAGGCCTCGGCATGGCGATCTCCTATCGCATCGTCCAGGAGCACGGCGGCAAGATCGACGTGACCTCGCGCGAAGGAGAAGGGACGTCGATCACGATCTCGCTGCCGCTGCACGATGCTTCCCCATCTGTCCTGCGCGAACCGCGCGACGCCGCAGCCCACTAGCAGGGCTCTGTGGAGCGGCGGGCTTTAGCCCGCCGAAATGTGGATTGCTCGGC
>DASVRB010000671.1:0-5061 GCA_036388835.1 Thermoanaerobaculia bacterium
GCCAGCAGGTCGCCGAGGCGATGTACCAGGGCATCGTCGACTTCTACGCCACCGCGCGCGACGAGAAGAAGCCGGCGGTCGTCGCCACCCGCGGCGCCGCGCGCTAGCAGAACGATGCGGAATCGCCGCGCGTGCGTATAATCCGCGCCCGCAATGCCGCGCTCTTTCGAAGGGGATCTCAGTGCCGCCGGTCTTCGTATCGGCATCGTCGCCAGCCGATTCAATGACGAGATCGTGTCGGGCATGCTCGAAGGGGCGCTCACGTGCCTCGCGCGGCACGGTGCGAGCGATGACGATGTATCTCTCTACCGCGTGCCGGGCGCGTTCGAGATTCCGACGCTGACCGCGAAACTGGTCGGCGAGGATTCGTTCGACGCGCTGGTGACCCTCGGCTGCCTCATCAAAGGCGACACGCCGCACTTCGACTTCATCTCGGCGCAGGTGACGAACGACCTCTCACGCATCGCCGTCGAGGCGCGCTTTCCGGTGGCGTTCGGCGTGATCACGTGCAACACGTACGAACAGGCGGTCGAGCGCTCGTCCGCGGGCACCGGAAACAAGGGTTGGGAAGCGGCGCTCGCGGCGATCGAAATGGCCAACCTCTGGCGCGCGCTTCGCACAAAGGAGAAGTAGATGGGCGCCCGCCGCAAAGCTCGCGAGCTCGCACTGCAGATGCTCTTTCAGCAGGACATGTCCGGCAATCAACCGGACCAGATCATCGACACGTTCGAGGAGCTGCAGAAGTCGAAGCCGAACACGCGCGAGTTCGCGACGAAGATCTTCCGCGGCACGGTCGATCACATGACCGAGATCGACGAGATGATCCAGAACCAGGCCGAAAACTGGCGCCTCTCGCGCATGGCCGCCGTCGATCGCAACATCATCCGCATGTCCGTCTACGAGTTCATGCACGAGGACGACACGCCGAAGCTCGTGATCATCGACGAGGCCATCGAGATCGCGAAAAAGTACGGCACGCAGAAATCGTCGCAGTTCATCAACGGCATCCTCGACGGGATTTTGAAACGGTACAATCTCGCCGCTGATGAACGCAGAACGCAGAACGCCGACTAGCGTTGTCGGTTGTCGGTTGTCAGTTGTCTGTGCCGTACCGCGTCGACGAGACATTGCGGAGAACCGGCAACTGACAACTGACAACAAGGCCGGAGGCCGCTGGTGAGTCTCCTCGGCCGCCTCGAGGACCTCTCCCTCACCGACATCGTTCAGATCGTCTATCTCAGCCGGCGCACGGGCGTGCTCGAGATCATCGATGACAGCGGGCGTCACACCGTGATGTTCCGCCACGGCCTGGTTGTCAACGCCGCCTCGCCCGAGCATCCCGACTTTGTCTCGTTCCTGCACGGCGCGCAGTTGATCTCGCGCGAGAACGCGAACGTCGTGCGGCAGATGGAAGACAGCGGCATTCCGCCCGGCACCGCGGTGCTGGAGATGAATCTGCTGTCCGCCGACGATCTCGCCGAGGCGATTCGCCAGCGCATCCTCAACGTCGTCACGCCGCTGCTGCAGAGCAAGGAAGGGGAGTTCAACTTCATCCTCAGCGAGTCGATGAGCGCGATCGACGTGGAGTACGACCCCGATCAGATTTTCAAAGAGGGCGGCTTCGCTCCGAACAAGCTCCTCGGCACCGGCGAGGGGGAGAAGATCAAGCCGCTGCGCGGACTGGAAGAATCGCTGAAGGTCGGCAAGGCGCTGCTGCGCGGCTCGGCGTCCGCGGAGAGCACGCCCGCTTCGCTGAACCTCGGACTCGGTACGCCGATCGCCGCTCCGGCCGCGCCGACCAAACTGCCCGGCACCGCACCCGCTGCAACCGACAATGTCGTGCCGTTCCGCGCCCCCGCGCCGAACGTGATCGATGCGCGCGAGGAGTTCCCCGCGTTCGACGATCTGCCGTTTCCTGAGAAAGAGGACTTTCCGTCGCACGGCGCCACGAACGCACCCGCGCCTGTCGCGCCACCATCACCCGCCGCCGATCGCACGCCATCGACGACGCCGACGGGTCAGTTCAAAGTCGCGGGTGGGCTGTTCGAAGTCGAGTCCCCCGAGGCGCAGTATCGGAATGTCGTGCTCTTCGAGCGCAACCCGCTCGTGCGCGTGGCCGCGCGGCGCGCGTTCACGAAACAAGGCGTGAAGATCTCGCAGTACGGCTCGCTCGACGACGTGCGCGCCGCGATGACGGAGCTCTTTCGCGCGAACGCGTTCTTCGTCACCTTCCTCGAGCTCAGCGACGACGACGCGTCGGTGCGGCTGATGCAGCAGGTGAAGCGGAAGAATCCGCGCCTGCCGGTCGTGGTCGTCGACAGCGAGACCGATCTGCGCCGCCGTCACGATCTGTTGCGCGCCGGCGCCGATCTGTACGTCACCAAGCCGACTCCGGCGCGCCTGCAGCCTGGTCTCGCCGAGGAAGAGCTCGCGCTGTTCGCGGATGAACTGGTGCTCTTCGCCGAGCGCTCGTTCGCGCAGTGGGAGCAGCTCACCGGCGGCGGCATCGAGGCAGGGAAGAAGTTTTACGAGCAGGCGTCCAAAGAGACGATGGATCGCTCCTTCGGCCTGCTGCGTCAGTTGATCAACGAGCTTTCGAATCCGAACGACATCGGACAGGTGTCGGCGACGATCCTCAGACTTTCAGCCGAGTATCTCGATCGCGGCGCGCTGTTCATGGCCGCGGACGAGGAGTTCGTCGGTCTCGGCGGCTTCGGCGTCACCGGTTCGGGCGCGGAGATGGATGCGCGCGTGCGCACGCTGCGGATCTCGCGCAAAGAGCCATCGGTGTTGTCGGATGTCGTGAATGCGAATGAAGCGCATCGCGGCAAGATGCGCCGCACCGCGGCCAACGTCGATCTGATCGATCGCCTCGGCGGACTGCTGCCGACCGAAGTCGTTGCACTTCCGATCATGCACGGCGGTCGCGCCGTTGGTATCCTCTACGGTGACAACGCCGAGCATCGGGCTCCCATCGACAGCATGACGGGTCTCGAGATCTTCCTCTCGCAGGCTGGATTTGCGTTCGGCAACGCGGTATTTGCATCAGAGAGGGCTGGGCGGCGCTGAACGTATGAAGATCCTGGTTGTCGAAGACTCCTCGTCCATGCGGGCGTACCTGACGACCGTCATCGAGAGCGGAACGGAGAGTTACGACCTCGAGATCGTCGAGGCGGCGAGCGGTTTCGAAGCACTGAAAACGCTTCCGCATCACAAATTCGACGCGATCCTCACCGACATCAACATGCCGGACATCAACGGCCTGGAGCTCGTGAGTTTCCTCAAGAATCACCCGGTCTACCGCTCCATCCCGATCATGGTCATCTCCACCGAGGCGAGCGAAGAAGACCGCCGCCGCGCCGCCGCGCTCGGTGCCGAGGAGTACCTCGTCAAGCCCTTCCAGGCGCCCGACCTCGTCTCCAAGCTCCGCCGCCTTCTGCGCGTGGCCTAGTGTGGAGCGCGGCCACCGGTCGCCGCTTTCATTTGCAACGCGCGCGACCGCACAGCAACCGCTGCACGCGTTAGAATCGCGAACCGGTCCATGGCCAGAGAAGACGATCGCGCGCGAGAAGAATTCACCAGCGAAGCAGAAGAGCTGCTCGACACGCTTTCGCGCGATCTCGTCGAGCTCGAATCACAGGGGGCGAGCGTCCGTCCCGAACTGGTCAACAAGATCTTTCGCGAGGTCCACTCGCTCAAAGGTCTGGCCGGCATGCTCGGCTTCGGCGATATCTCCGAGCTCTCGCACAGCCTCGAGGACATGCTCGACCGGCTGCGGATGGGGAAGATCGAAGTCTCGAAAGAGCTGATCGATCTGCTCTACGACTCGGTCGATTCGCTGAACCGCCTGGTCATCTCGATCAACGACCCGTCGCTGGCTGGTCTGGTCGACATGACCCATCTCACCAGCCGCATCCACCAGATCATCACGCGCCAGCCGGCGCGCGTGGCCGAGGATCCGTTCGCGGAGCTGACGCTCGACGAGCAGACGAAGAAATCACTCACCGAATACGAGGAGCATCGCCTTCTCGAGAACGTGCGCACCGGCAAGCACATCCTCTCGCTCGAGATGACGTTCGACTTCTCCGACTTTGATGAGCGGCTGCGCGCGATCACCTCGAGTCTCAGCGAGGCGGGCGAAGTGATCTCGACGCTGCCGGCGATACCGAGCGGCAACATCAACGGCATCGCCTTCCGGCTGCTATACGGCTCGACCCTCGACCTCGCCGCGGTGCAGATGCTCGCGCCGATCGCATCGGTGACGTCGCTGCGCAAAACGGCGGCAGCGCCGGCCGCGCCTGTGGCCGCAACCGCCGCGCCCGCGCTCGAAGCCATTGCCCCCGAGGAAGAACTGTCGCTGCGATCGCTCTCGCAGACCGTGCGTGTCGACATCTCCAAGCTCGATCACGTCATGAACATCGTCGGCGAGTTGATCATCGAGAAAACACAACTCGAGACGCTGACGCGCGCCGTCGCGCAGGGGAGCGGCCCGCAGCAGGCGCGCCTCACGTCGCACGAGCTCGGAAAAATCTCGCGCAACCTCGACCGCAAGCTCAACGAGCTGCAGAAGTCGGTCATCGAGATCCGCATGGTGCCGGTCGGGCAGATTTACGCGAAGCTCTCGCGCACTGTCCGCAAGACCGCGCGCGAGCTGAACAAAGAAATCGAGCTCGTGCTGCGCGGCGAGGACACGGAGCTCGACAAGATGATGGTCGACGAGCTGACCGACCCGCTCATGCACATCATCCGCAACGCGCTCGATCACGGCATCGAGCCGGCCGAGGAGCGCCGCGCCGCCGGCAAGAACCCGGTCGGGCGCGTTACGCTGAATGCGTATCAGCAGGGGAACTCCGTCGTGCTCGACGTCACCGACGACGGCCGCGGCATCGATCCCGAGCGCATCCGCAAAGTGGCGGTGAAGCGCGGATTGATCGGTGAGAAGGAAGTGGTCGATCAGCAGCGTGCGCACGAGCTGATGTTCACGGCCGGTTTCTCGACCGCGGTCGAAGTGAGCGAGATCTCCGGCCGCGGCGTCGGCCTCGACGTCGTCAAGAAAAACAT
>DASVRB010000672.1:0-4188 GCA_036388835.1 Thermoanaerobaculia bacterium
AGTACCTCTACGCGCGCAACCAGACCCTGCCGCAGCTCGATCTCGAGCTCAATTACGGACTGGCCGGCCTCGCCGGTACGGTCAACGAATTCGACCGCGAGACCGGCGAGATCACGAACCAGCGCCGCATTCCGTATGGACGCGGCCTGCGTCAGATCTTCGAAGGCGATTTCCCGGCGTGGACGATCGGCTTCAACGTCGGTGTGCCGATCACGAACATCGGCGCGCGTGCCGAAGCGCGCCGCGCGGAGCTCGACCTGCAGCAGTCGCGGCTCACGCAGGAACAGACCCGCCAGATCATCACCGTTGACGTGCGCCAGGCCGCGCGCGACGTCGACACCGCGGCCCGGACGATCGTCGCGACCGGCGCCGCGCGCGAAGCAGCCGAGCGCAACGTCGAAGCAGAACGCCGCCGCTACGAAAACGGCATGACCACGAACTTCCAGGTGCTGGAAGTGCAGCAGCAGCTTTCCGACGCACGCGTCCGCGAGCTGCAGGCGCTGGTTGGCTACAATCAGGCGGTCGCGCGCTACCACCGCGCGGTCGGCGACGTCCTCGACATCCGCAACATCAGCGTCACCGTTCCTGAGCTCGCCGAAGAGCCGCGCTTCTTCAGCGGACTCGACCGCCATCGCTGGCTCAACTACGGCAGCCGAGTGAATGAGCCGGAAGCCGCTCCGGCGGAGAATCGGCCGAATGTCGACGGAAACCGCTGAGCCTCAGGCGCCCGCCGCCGAGGCGCCGCCGAAGAAAAACGTATTCGCACGGATCGCGGGGGTGTTGTTCACCCCCGCGGAGACGTTTAAAGAGATCGCGCAGCGGCCCGATGTGCTCGCGCCGATGCTCGTGATGCTGGCGGTCGGCTTCCTCACCGCCGTCTTGATCGTGCCGCGCCTCGACATCGACGCGTTGATGGCCGCGCAGAGCGAGCAGATGCGTGCGAAGCAGCCGAACATGACGGATGCCGACCTCGAGCGCATCGAGAGATTCGCCGCCGCCAGCACGAAAGTCCTCACGTGGCTGAGCCCGTTCTTCAGCATCCTCTTCTATGTTGTGGTCGCGGCCGTGCTCCTCTTCGCATTCCGCTTGATGGCAGGGGAGGGGAACTTCACGCAGGCGCTGTCGGTGACGCTGTACGCCTGGACACCGTTGCTGCTCTTCTCGGTCGTGATGACGATCGTCGTCGTCGCGCGCGGCGCCTTCGATCCGACCACCGCCGCGTCGCTCGTGAAGTCGAATCCGGCGTTCCTCGTGGAGCAGAAAGAGCAGCCCGTGCTGTATTCGCTGCTCTCCTCGCTCGACGTCTTCACGTTCTGGTCGCTGTTCCTCTTCATCCTCGGCTTCGGCACGATGTCGAAGCTTCCGAAAGCGACCGCCGCCACGATCGTGATCGGACTCTGGCTCGCGTTCGTCGTGGTCAAGCTCGGCTTCGCCGCGATGAACGCGTGAAACGCTTTACCCTTGCGTTCGTATCAATGACGGAATGAGTGCATTGCCTGTGACCGAAACCGCCCACCTCATCGAGATGCGCGAACTGACGCGCGTTTACGACCTCGGGCCGCAACAGATCTTCGCGCTGCGCGGCGTGAACCTCGTGATCGAGCCGGGCGAGTACGTCGCGATCATGGGTCCGTCCGGCTCCGGCAAATCGACGCTGATGAACGTCATCGGCTGCCTCGATACACCGAGCTCAGGCTCGTATCTGCTCGACGGCGTCCCGGTCGAAACGCTCAACGACGACGAGCTCGCCGCGATCCGCAATCGCAAGATCGGCTTCGTGTTTCAGACCTTCAATCTCCTCGCGCGCACCACCGCGCTGCAGAACGTCGAGCTGCCGCTGGTCTACGCGAAAGTGTCGCGCGCGGAACGCCGCCAGCTCGCTGAAGAGGCACTCATCGCGGTCGGACTGAAAGACCGCATGGGCCACCAGCCGAACGAACTCTCCGGCGGTCAGCGCCAGCGCGTCGCCATCGCCCGCGCACTGGTCAACAAGCCCTCACTGCTGCTCGCCGACGAGCCGACCGGCAACCTCGACTCGCAGACCGGACGCGAGATCCTCGACCTCTTCCAGGAGCTTCACTCGCGCGGCAACTCGATCATCATGGTCACGCACGAAGACGACGTCGCCCGCGAAGCGCGACGCGTGATCATGATTCGCGACGGCCGAGTCAAAGACTGACGTTGTTGGTCGTTGGTAGATTCTGTTGCTGGTTGCTTGTCACGCGTCGCGCGGCGTCCAGGCACTGACTGACAAGTAACCAGCAACCAACAACCAGCAACACCCACCAGCTACCGCCCCCAAACCCCTCCTGCCGCGCTCGCCGCTGCACACTTCAATTGGCACAACTGGCGAAATGAACACCACTCCGCGGGTGGTTACATCGGTCGTGCTCAGCCGAAAATTATTTTCCCTCGCCGCGTTCCTCCTGATCGCCACGACGACGCTGCACGCCGCGGACAAAATGCCGCTGTCGCAGGTCCAGAAGGGGATGAAAGGCTACGGCCTGACCGTCTTCGAAGGGACGACCATCGAGAAATTCGACGTCGAGATTCTCGGCGTGCTGAACAACGTCGGACCCGATCAGAACCTGATCCTGGCGAAGGTCGATCATCCGGTGGTCGCGCGCGCCGGAGTCATCGCCGGCATGAGCGGATCGCCGATCTTCATCGACGGCAAGGTCATCGGCGCACTCGCGTATGCATGGCAGTTCGCGAAAGAGCCGGTCGCCGGCATCACGCCGATCGACGAGATGCTGAAACTGTCGCAGCGCGTCGCTCCCGCGGGCGCATCACCGGCCGGCGCCGCGCCGCGCATGACCGCGATCGAGATGCTCAGCGCGTTCGCGAAAGCGCAGCCTGAAGTCGCATTCAACAAGCTGATGGCGAACAACGCCATGCCGGTCAGCAGCATCAGCGGCGCGAAACGAATCGCACTGCCGATGTCGCTCGGCAGCTTCTCCGCCGACACGGTTCAGCGCTTTAGCCCGCAGCTCGAGCAGCTCGGCTTCGTCGCCGTGCCGGCAGGCGCGGCTTCGTCCTCGACGACCAAAAATTCGAAGACGACGTTCGAGCTCGGCGACCCGATCGGCGCGGTGCTGCTGAGCGGTGACTTCAACGTCGCGGCAAGCGGTACCGTCAGCTACGTCGACGGCAAGAACATCTACGCGTTCGGTCACCCGTTCCTCGACATGGGCGAGATCAACTTTCCGATGGCGACGTCGGAAGTCGTGACGGTCATGCCGAGCGTGGCCAGCTCGTTCAAGTTCTCGAACACAGGTGGCGTGGTCGGCGTGCTCCGTCAGGACCGCGCGGCCGGCATCATGGGCGTCCTCGGCGACAAGCCGGAGACGATCCCGGTCGAGGTCACGCTGCACGGCGCCGGCTCGTCGAAGACGTACCGCGTCGACGTCGTCCGCCACTCCACGCTCTCGCCGCTGATGCTGGCGATGGTCACCGACTCGGTGGTCGCGAACGCACAGCGCGCGGCCGGCGAGCGCACGGTGATGATGGATTCGGAGATCAAGGTCAAAGGCTTCGCTCCGATCCGCCTTCGCGAAGGCTGGGCAGGGCAGCAGGCGCGTCAGTCGATCCCGCAGTACCTCGCCGTCGTTTCCGGCTACCTGATGTCGAACGAGTTCCGTCCGACTGAAATCGAAAGCATCAAAGTCACGCTGCGTCACGACGACGAGCTGCGCACCGCGAAGCTGATGGAAGCGTCGCTCGTGCCGTCGGCGAAAGGGCGCATCGAAGCGGGCGACACGGTGAAGATTCGCACGGTGCTCAAGCCGTTCCGCGGCGCGTCGTTCGTCGAGACGTTCGAAGTGCGCATTCCGGACGATCAGCCGGTCGGCAGCGCGTATCTCCTCGTCGGCAGCGGCTCGGTGATGAACGCGATCGACTTCACGTTGATCCCGCCGGATCCGCGCACGCTCGAGCAGGTCGTCGACGTCCTCGGCCGTCTGCGTCCGGCCACCGATCTCACCGTCGGTCTCTACTCGACCGGTGAAGGGGCCGTGACGTCGGGCGTTTATCTCCCGAACCTCCCGCCGTCGATGCGTGCGGTCGTCAGCGCCGACACGTCGAACGCGGCACAGGCGCAGGTGAAGTACCACCCCGCCGGTCAGAGCGCGAAGCAGCTCGGCTACATCGTCGACGGCGCGCTCAAGATCGACCTCGATGTAAAACCGA
>DASVRB010000673.1:0-4907 GCA_036388835.1 Thermoanaerobaculia bacterium
ACTCCAAACAGCGCATCGCGAGAAGCTGCGGCATGACAACCGAGGAACCGAGGAACCGAGGAACCCGAGGAACTCCGAGGAACTCCGAGGAACTCAGTTGTACGTCGGATCCCCACCGCGCCGAAATCCGGACAGAAACCGCAGCGACTCGATTCTTCCGGCGAGCTCGTTTCCGATCTCTTCGGCACGGGCGATGACGTCGCTCAGCTCGAGCAGGCGCTGTTTTTCTTCGTTGTGGAGGTTGAGCGACATGATGAGGGCGTTCGTCAGCGCGTCGAGGTTGACGGTCTCGATCTCGGGGACGGCGGTCTGTTCGGGGAGGTAGTGGAGGTACTGGCGCGAGACTTCGGCGAGCCATTCGCGTTGTTCGTACGCTTTCTGCGGATCGCGCGAGGTTTCGGGATCGACGACGACGCGCGCGGTGCGATACGGCACGCGCGACACTTCTTCGAGGATGCGCACGCGCACGTCGCCGCGCACGATGATGTTGTAGCGCCCTTCGTCGAGCGGCAACGCCTGCTCCACCGTGCCGAGGGTGCCGACCGAGTGGAGCGGCGGCGCACCGTGGTAATCGCTCTCCCAACCCGGCTTCAGCAGCACGATCCCGAAACGCTGATCGCTCTCGATGACGTCTTTGATCAGCTCGCGATACCGCGGCTCGAACACGTGCAGCGGCAGCCGGGTATGCGGGAAGAAAACGACGTTGGGCAGCGGGAACAGCGGCAGCAGAAACTCGCCCTCGGGTAACGGCGCCATAAGCGCGCCGATTCTATCGAAACCACGCCGCGGCCAGCCGCTCGACTTCATCGCGCGAGCCGCGCGTCCGCGCCAGCAGCAGCTCGCCGATGCGCGGCGTGCGCGCGGTCGCCAGCGCCGCATCGAGCAGCCGCGGACGCGACAGGAGAAGCGCCACCGCGCGACTCCATGCAATGCGCCGCGCCAAGAAGCCGTGATGGCGCGTCCGATACTCATCCTCGATCGCTGTCCGTTGCAACGGTGATTCGAGCAGCCGCAACAGCATCGGCGCGACGAGCAGCGCTGACTGAATGGCCATCGCGATCCCATTGCCGGTCAGCGGATCGATGACCCCCGAGGCGTCGCCGATCATGAACACGCCCCCCTCGACTGCCGAGCGCGCGCGAAAGATCACCGGCTCCGAGGAGAGGTAACCGTCCTGCGCCGGCTCGTGCGCCGCGTACAACGCATCGAGCCGCGGCTCCTCGGCGCGAATGGTTTCGACGAACGCATCCCACCGTCCTTTGTGACCGGCGAGCCGCGACGCGTGCACGAGCCCGCAGATGTTGGTGATGCCGCCTTCGACCGCGTTCACGCCAAGATAGCCGCGCGCGAACGAATAGAGGTCGATCGTGTTCATCGCGGCGCCGCGGTAATGCCGCTTGAATCCGAAGTTGCGGCGGCTGCGATCGCGCACGAACCCACGCCCGAGCTGCTGATCGAAACGCCCCCACCGTCCCCAAGCCCCGACGACGATCGTTGCGCCGATGTCGTTCACGCTCGACGCGGTCAGCGATGACGCGGTCGTGCCGTCGAGGCGGATTGCGCCTGCCTGTTCGGCCGCGCGCAACAGCAGGTCATCGAAAAAGAGCCGCGACACACCGCGTGCTGCATGCGGCAGTGCAAACTCGTACGTGCGGCGCGCGCCGATCACGCGGCATCGCTCGATGTGCGGCGCGTTCGCCGCATCAATGTCTTTGATCACGCCGAGCGCGTCGAGAATCGGCAACGCGTCGTACGAAAGAAACTCGCCGCAAAGCTTGTCGCGCGGAAACCCATCACGATCCAGCAGCGCCACACGGACGCCGCGTCGCGCGAGCAGCGCCGCGAGCGTCGAGCCGGCGGGCCCGGCGCCGATGATGGCGACGTCGACGTTCATTGATGTCCGGCCGTACTCCACGTGTCATCCTGAGCCGCGTAGACGGCGAAGGACCTTCCAGCGCGCAACGGAGAAGGTCCTTCGCCCTCTGCGGGGCTCAGGATGACACCTGGCGCGACAGCGCGAGCCGTGTAGCTCATTTCCACAACAGAATGGCGTACCGGAACGGCATCTTTCTCACCACGTTCCGCTTCGACGCCGGGACGCGCACCGCGATCTGCCTCGCCTCGGCGAGCGTGTAGCCCTGTCGCACCGATGCCGGTGCATCGAAACGGGTGATCCTGCCGACGAGCCGCAATGCGCCGAGCAGCAGCACGAACAGCAGCGGGGCGTAATGACGGCGCGTGTCGTTCACCGCCACTCCCTTGCGCGACACGCGCAGCGACTCGGTGAGGATGCCGGCGTTCTCGTCGGGCGAGAAGTGATGGAAAAAGTGGGAGGAGGTCACGAGGTCGACCGCGCCGTGGCGGAAGGGGAGCCGATGCGCGTCGCCGACCACGCGCAGCACGCGCGAGCCTTCGCGCAGGTAGAGCAGGTGATCGATCTTGAAATCGAGGCCGATGCGCGTGCGCACGTGCGGCACCGACTCCAGCAGATCGGAAGTGCCGGTGCCGATGTCGAGAATCGACGCGGGGCGGAAGAGCCGCACCAGCGAACGGTAGATGCGCACGCCGCCGCAGTATTTGTTGATGAAGCGCAGGTCGCGCAGCGAGCGCTCCATGTCCTCGCGTGGCGCATCGTGCTCGTCGAGCAGCTCGTCGGATTCGATCCGTTTCATCGAGCGTGAGTGTAGCGGGTGCGGCTACTTCGTCGCTGTCGCTTGCGCGAGCACGCGCTCGAGCCACCGCTCGGTGACCGCGCCCTCGTACCCGATCGTGTAGTCGACCACCCGGCCGTCACCGCCGATCACGAACATCGCCGGCAGCCCGTATTTGTCGATCGAGAAAACATCCGCCGCGGCGCCGGCGTCGGCGAGGGCGTACTCGATGCCGTTCTTCTTCGCGTAAGCGGCGATGTCGACGCGATCGCTCCAGCGGAGTCCGAGAATCGTGATGTCCTCGCGTTCGTCGCGCAGCTTCTGCAACGCCTGCATGGCAGGGCGGCAGGGGCCGCACCACGATGCCCAGAAATCGACGATGGTCACGCGACCTTTGAGCGTCGCGCTCGAGATCACTTCGCCGGCCGGCGTGCGCACCGACCAGTCGCCGAGCGGCTGCCCCGCCTGCACACGCCCGACGGAGAAGGCCGTTTGTTCAAGTCCGCGGGACGAAGGTCGCTTCAGTGCGACGCGTTTTGGGAGCGTGCGCACATTCGAGTAGTCGAGCGTTTCCGTAGTCGCGGTCGTGCCGGTGCCGCTGATGCGCTCCTGACGCCGCAGCAGGTGCGTAGTCGCGTCGAAGTACCACCGCCACTGGCCGCCGGGATAATCGATCGTCACCAGCTCGCACGAGCGGCCGCGAACGTCTTTCGTGCCGGCGAGCTTCGGCTGATAGACGAGCGTCTCTTCGAAGCGCGCCGGATACGCGAACGCGTCGGGCACGCCGTGCAGATGGCGGCTCAGCAACGTGCGTCCGCCGCGATGAGTGGCCGCGCGCCGGACGACCTTCGGCTTCATTTCGAAAACGTCAATCTCCACGCCGTCCGACCACGCCGTCACCGCGTCCGTGGTGACGAGCATTTGCGCCGGGCTGCTCGATTTCTGCGGCAGCACGGTCCCTTTTCCGCGGATCGTCCCCTCCGCGCCACGGAGCTCGAACTCGAAAGCAATCGCGTTGCTGCGCTCGACCGCGGCGCGTGCCTGCGCGAACAACTCGGCGACTGTTTTCGCGTGAGCGACAGAGGGAAGGAGAGCAAAGAGAAGAACCGCGACGCGCATGATTGGTTGGACCGCGCACGCAAACAACAGTTAGTCTTTGGAGTGCGGCGACGCCAGTCGCCGCTTTCACTCGCTTCGGCAGAAAAAGCGGCGACTCGCGTCGCCGCACTCCAAAAGCTGCGCCGGTGTTGAACGACCCGAGGCGAAGCCTCTGGGAGTGCGACGCCAGTCGCCGCTTTCCCTCGCTTCGGCAGAAAAAGCGGCGACTGGCGTCGCCGCACTCCAAACGGTCTGCTGCTTGCAGCCTCGTGCGTGCGTGACTGCGCGCGCGACGATCGCTCTTCTGCTGACCCTTGCCGGCTGTGCGGAGCCCGCACGCCACGAGCCGAAGGCTCAACCGGCGCCCGCTGCACCGGCGGCACCGATCGTGACCGATCGCACCCGCTATCTCTTCACGGACGGCCAATTCGGCCGCGAAGTCACCATCATCTCGACGCTGACCGCGCCTCCCGATCGCGACATCTATCTGGTCAACTGCAATGGCGCGTTCACGACCGGCTTGCAGCGGCAGGTGGCAGGGAAGTGGGAGAACGCCTGGGTCGCGTCGACGAACGCCTGCTTTTCGCAACCGATCAAAGTCGTGGCAGGTGCGCGACACACCGGCACGCTCATCATTCGCCGCGGTTCCGGCGCCGTCGTTAACGGGCGCGCAACGGATGAGGCTTTGCCTCCCGGTACCTATCGCGTGATCTGGCACAACGTGCTCACGTCCTACGACCCGAACGATCTGACCTCGCGCAACGAGCTGCCGATCGAACAGCGCGTCTCCGCACCGATCGTGCTGGCCGATCGCTGAGGCGCGCAGTTTCGCGTCTCACTGTGGTGGTGTCCAACAGCGCATGGACATGACGCTGGTCACCTCCTGCCCGACACCCTCGGAGAAATACGCGACGCTGTTTCTCGTCGCCTATCCATTTCTGTTGTGGGTGCTGACGAGAGGCGGAAAGAGAGGTCGAGTTGCAGCAGTGGTCGTTCCCGCCGCGCTCGTCCCGCTGTACGTCGGCGCGGCGGCCTCGTGGCTCATCGTCGTGTCCGCGCTGCAGGGTCGCGCGCTCTCCGGCGGCGGACGCCAATCCACTGCGGCCGGATTGGCGGAAGCGCTCGGGATGCTGACGTTCTCCGGTTGCGTCGCCACGT
>DASVRB010000674.1:0-2720 GCA_036388835.1 Thermoanaerobaculia bacterium
GCCGGCGCGCGTCTCGGTCCCGGCTTCTACTTCTTCGACACGATCGGCGGCGCCGATCCGCAGCTCGTCGGCGGCGGCACCGACACCGCCGTGCTGCCGCCCGGCATCAGTTGGAACGCGAACGAATTCGGCAGCGACTTCCTGATGAGCGGGTTCGTCTACCTCAACATCCGGGAGTACCGCTCCACCGGCGGCGGCAATTCAGCGCCGTTGCTCCAGTACAACATGCCGGGCGAGATCTACCGCGACGTCGGCCATCGCCTGAAGGTCGACGGCAGCAGCGCGTGGCAGCTCGACGCCACCGGCGTCTGCTGCGCGATGCGCGGTGCCGGCGACGGCGCGTTCAGCTTCCAGGATCTGAACGGCAACGGCCGTTTCGACGTGGTGGTGAATACCGTCCCGACCCTGGTGCAGTCGAACGAGAACGGTGCCATTACGCCCCGCAACGTGTTCCTGCCGAAGACCTGGCGCGACGACGGCGCCACCGCTTACGGCGCGAACTGCACGATTCCGCCGGCCGATGGCAGCATGCCTCCCGCGAGCGCCTGCTCCGAGCCGCACGAGCCGTACCTCAACTTCATCTATCCCGACGACCGCGACGGCGTGGCCACCGTCGGCTGGGAGCCGTTCGCAACGCAGACGCGCCGCCCGCGCGATCTCATCGGCGCGTCCATCGTTCCGAACTGCGCCACGAACCGGGAGCGCTGCACCTCGAACGGCTTCGACATGAACGGAGCGCTCGTCCCGATCCCGGCCATCCTGAACGGCATCCTCTACAACGAGGGGACGTATTCGAGTCAGGGTAACGTCGACTACTTCGGTTCGGTGCTGATCCGCGGCACCGCCGGCGCCACCGGTAACGCCAACGTCTGGTTCGACGAGAAGCTGATCAAGGGCAACTGGGCTCCGGCCGGTATGCCGCGCGTGATCGTCTACTCGTCGATGACGGACGAGCAGTAATCAACGAGCAGTAATCACGCTTCCGGCGCAAAGCTCATCTTCACGACGGCACCCCGATTCGGGGTGCCGTTCAGCGTGATGTCGCCGCCGTGCAGCACGACCACTTTCCGCGCCAGCGACAACCCCAGTCCGAACCCACCCGGCTTGTTCGAGACGAACGGCAGCAGCAGCTTCGCCGCGTCCGCATCATCGAAGCCGATGCCGTTGTCCGTCACCACGACGGCAGGCGGTTCTGAGGTCAGCTCGATCGCGATCCGGCCTTCGCTGCCGCGCTCCGCGACCGCGTCCGCCGCGTTGCGCACGACGTTGTCGATGGCGCGTGCGAGCAGCGCCCGATCGCCTTCGATGGCCGCGTGTCCGCGCACCTCGATCTGCAGCCCCTCGGCCGTCGCCTGCAGCCGTTCGACGATCTCGTCCGCGAGCTCGCGCAGGTCGACGTGCTCGAGCTGCAGCGTCATCGGCCGTGCGAACGCGAGCAGCCGCTCGACCGCCGCCGTGAGTTGGGTCGCCTCGCGTTCGGCCGCACGCAGACGGCTCGTCGCTTCGGGCGGTAATTCATTGCGCAGCGCGAGCTTCAGGTAGCCGAGGATCGTCGAGAGCGAGTTCCGGAACTCGTGCGCGATGCCGGCCGCGATCTCGCCGAGCTCCGCCAGCGTCTGCATCGCCCGCAGCCGCGCTTCCAGCGCCTTGATCGGGGTGAGATCGGTGAAGAGCGCGAGCATGCCGAGGAGCTTCTCGTTCTCGCCGACCAGCGGCACCGCCGTCAATCCGATCGCCGCGGAGTGGTGCTCGACTTCGATGCGCGACACCGTCTCGCCGCTGCGCGTTGCATTTCTCAGCACCTCGGCGATCGGAGACGCGCCGACCAGTTCCGCGATGTCGACCTGCGCCTCGCGGTCCGCCGGAATGCCGAGAATCTCGCGCGCGGCGGCGTTCACTTCGAGCACGCGCGCATCGGGATCGAGGGCGATGAATCCGGAGGTGAGGCTGCGCGTCAACGTTGCCGACACCATCTCCAGCTCGTCCGCGCGCGTCTTCTCCGATTCGTGCAGGCGCTTGAGCTCCTGCTCCTGCGCCTTCAGCCGCTGAATCGAATCGCGGAAGGTGGCGATGAGGTACGTCGTCTCGTCAGTCTCGTCGTCGCGCACGCTCAGCTCGCGCGCCTGATCGAGCATCTCCTCGACCGGTTTGGTGATGCGCGGCAGGTAGAGCATGAGCAGGATCATTCCGGTGAGCGCCGCCGCGACCGACACGCTGGCCATCGCGGCGAAGCGGCGCTGAATGCCGTTCAGCTCCCCGTCGTCGAAGGTGAAGCGGACCACGCCGAGCGGCGTGTGGCGCAGCAGCACGGCCGGCCCTTCCGCGCCGCCGAGGTGAATGCGCTGGCCGCTGCGAGTGGTGAGATCGAGCGACACGATCTCGAAACGGGTCAACGCGAGCTGCGCGTGAATCCGCAACTCGGCCGGATTCGTGACGTCGCCGATCGACTCCGCCGCCGCGTCCGCCGCCGTGTTCCAGCGCCTGAGCACCGCGCTCTGCGCCGACTCCGAAAACTGCTCGAGCACGAACAGCAGCACCACGATCAGCACCGCGAGGAACCCGACCAGCACGAGCAGAAACGCCCGCACATCGCGCCGGAAGCTGATTTTGGTCAAGCCCCGATCGGACCTCGGCAGAGTCATCGAGCGAGAGTGTACGCGCGCGAAGCGAAGCCGTTCTTGTGGAGCGGCGGGCTTCAGCCCGCCGAGCAGTCGAATGCG
>DASVRB010000675.1:0-20242 GCA_036388835.1 Thermoanaerobaculia bacterium
CGCTGGCACGCGGTGATCATCTCGCTGCTGATCATCCTGGTCGGTCTCGGCGTGTTCCTGACGCGCGGCATCAACCTCGGCATCGACTTCGCCGGCGGCGCGAACATCGTTCTCAAGTTCACGCAGGATCCGCCGCTCGACCAGCTTCGCGCGGCGCTGCCGGATGCCACCATCCAGCAGTACGGCCGTCCGGCCGACGCCTCGGTGCTGATCCGCCTGCCGCGTCAGCGCAGCGAAGGCGACTACGCCGGTGAGACCGTCGAGCGCCTGCACGCGACGATGAATCCGGATGCCGCCTCGAAGCACGACCTCAACTACCTCGGCAGCGATCGTCTGGCCGCGCTTCTGATCCAAGCCGATCCCGATCGCCGCGGCACGAACCCGAACGCCGTTCAGTACTACAACGGCATCGCCGACCGCATCATCGACAAGCGTTCCGAGCTCGGCATCTTCACCTCGATGCCGCAGGTGGTCGAAGGCACCTCGCCCGGTGTGGCCAGCGTCATCAACCAGCGCACGTTCCTCGGCCGCTTCAACGTCCTGAACCAGGAAACGGTCGGCCCGCAGGTTGGCAAGCAGCTCCAGCAGAAGGCGATCTGGGCGATCCTGCTCTCCTCGCTGGCGATGGGCCTCTACATCTGGCTCCGCTTCGACTTCGTGTTCGGCGTCTCCGCGATGATCTGCATCGTGCACGACGTCCTCGTCGCGATGGCGTTCCTCCTGCTGCTCAACCTCGAGTTCTCGCTCAACGTCGTCGCCGCGCTCCTGACCATCGTCGGTTACTCCATCAACGACACCGTCGTCACCTACGACCGCGTCCGCGAGAACCGCCGCAAGATGAAGAAGCCGATGAGCCTCGCCGAGCACCTCAACCTGGCGATGAATCAGACGCTCTCGCGCACGATCCTCACCAGCGGTACGGTGTTCCTCGTCCTCCTCGCGCTGCTCGCGATGGGTGGCGAAGTGATCCGCGGCTTCTCGTGGGTTCTCACCATCGGCGTCATCAGCGGTACGTACTCGACGCTGCTCATCGTCCCGGCCGTGGCGGTGGCGTGGGAGAGCCGGAACGCCAAGCGCCATCCGGCAGCCGCGTCCGCGCGCGTCGACGCTCCGACGCTCGAGCCGACCGCACGGAAGCGCCGCGCGTCGTAAGTTCGCGCACAGAAGTTGCTCTTGCGAGCGGGCATGAAGAAGTTCATGCCCGCTTTTCTTTTTCTCCTCGTTTTTTCCGCTGCGGCCGAGGCCCAGACTCGGTACGGCGTGCGCGTCGGCATCGTCGATGAAGAGCCGATGATCGGCGCCGAAGTCCTCGTGCCGCTTCCCGCCGGGTTCGTGCTGAACCCCAACATCGAGTTCTCGAGCGATCTCTTCACCGCGAACGCCGACGTCCACTACGACTTCACGCTCAACGCGCAGACCGACCTCTGGGTCGGCGCCGGCCTCGCGTTCATCAATCCGGATGAAGGTGACGTCGACGGTGGCTGGAACCTCCTGACCGGTCTCGGCGTCCGCCGCGGCCGCTGGTACCCGTACGGCCAGTTCAAAGCCACGGGCGGCGATTTCGACGAGATCTTCTCGCTCGCCGCGGGAGTGCGTTTCTAAAAGACGCATTGGGTGGAGGACAGGCAATCCTGCCTGTCCCCCTTGAGCAAACGACGACGCGGGATCGCGCGAGGGCAGGCAAGGCTGGCCTGCCCTCCGCCGCGGCCTGCCTGTTTTCGCATCGAATACACTCCCGCGCCGCAAGGAGACGACGATGGCGGACGACAATCGCGAGGAAGCACTCGACTATCACTCCGGCGGTCGACCGGGGAAGATCGAGGTCGTGCCGTCGAAACCGACGGCCACGCAGCGCGACCTCTCGCTCGCGTACACGCCCGGCGTCGCGGCGCCCTGCCTCGAGATCGCGGCCGATCCGGCGGCGGTCTACAAGTACACGGCGAAAGGCAACCTCGTCGCCGTCATCACCAACGGCACCGCGGTCCTCGGCCTCGGCAACATCGGCGCGGCCGCCGGCAAGCCGGTGATGGAAGGGAAGGGCGTTCTCTTCAAGCGCTTCGCCGACATCGACGTGTTCGACATCGAGATCGACACGCGCGACACCGAGGAATTCATCCGCTGCGTGAAGCTGCTCGAGCCGACCTTCGGCGGCATCAACCTCGAGGACATCGCGGCGCCTGAATGCTTCGAGATCGAAGAGCGCCTCAAGGCCGAGATGAACATCCCGGTCTTTCACGACGACCAGCACGGCACCGCCATCATCTCCGCCGCGGCGCTCGTGAATGCGCTCGAGGTCGCACAGAAAAAAATCGAAGACGTACGCATTGTCATCTCCGGCGCCGGAGCGGCGGCGATGGCCTGTCTGCGCCTCTACCTCAAGCTCGGACTGCGCAAGGAAAACGTTCTCCTCGTCGACCGTCACGGCGTGATCTACAAAGGCCGCCAGGAGGACATGACCGGCTACAAAGAAGAGTTCGCGGCGAACACCGATCGCCGCACCATGGCCGACGCCTTCGTCGACGCCGACGTCTTCATCGGGCTCTCCGCCGGCGGCATCGTCTCGCAGGACATGGTCCGCTCGATGGCGCCGAATCCGATCGTGTTCGCGATGGCCAACCCGACGCCGGAGATCGGCTACGAAGAGGCGGTCGAAGCGCGTCCCGACGTGATCATGGCCACCGGACGCTCCGATTTCCCGAATCAGGTCAACAACGTCCTCGGCTTTCCGTTCATCTTCCGCGGCGCGCTCGATTGCCGCGCCACCACCATCAACGACGAGATGAAGCTCGCCGCGTCGCACGCGCTCGCCGATCTCGCGAAAGAAGACGTTCCCGATTCCGTGCTGCGCGCGTACGGCCAGGAGCGCATCTCGTTCGGTCGCGAGTACCTGATCCCGAAGCCGTTCGATTACCGCGTGCTGCTGAACGTGCCGGTGGCCGTTGCGCGTGCTGCCGCGGAGACCGGCGTCGCGCAGCAGCCGATCGAAGATTACGGCGCGTACCGCGCGCGGCTCGAGCACATGCTCGGCCGTTCGCGAGGGCTGATGCACGAGATCTACGGCCGCGCGCGGACGAAGCCGAAACGGATCGTTTTCCCCGAGGGAGAGCAGGAGAAGATCATCCGCGCCGCGAAAATCCTCACCGATGAAGGGCTCGCGCATCCGATCCTCCTCGTCCATCGCGAAGAGATCGCGCCGCTCCTGCGCAAGTACAACCTCGATGAATCGAAAGTCACGATCATCGACATCCTCAATTGCGAGAAGACCGGCCAGTACGTGCAGCGTTTCCACGAGCTGCGGCGCCGTCACGGCATCACCATCGCCGACGCGACGCGCATCCTCAACAGCCGCAACTACTACGCGATGATGATGCTCGACGCCGGCGATGCCGACGGCGTGATCTCAGGGCTGCGCGCCTACTATCCGGCCACGCTCAAGCCGGCGTTGCAGATCGTGAAGACGCGTCCGGGCGCGAAGCAGGTCTCCGGCGCGTATCTATTGATGTTCAAGAACCGGATGGTCGTCCTCGCCGACACGACCGTGAACATCAATCCCGACAGCGAGACACTCGCCGAGATCGCGGAACAGACCGCGGAGACGGCCAAGCGCTTCAACCTCGAGCCGCGCATTGCCATGATCTCGTTCTCGAACTTCGGCTCGACGCAGGACGCCGCGACGGAAAAGGTGCGGGACGCCGTGCGGATCCTCAAGCAGCGCCGCCCCGATCTGATCGTCGAAGGAGAGATGCAGGCCGACACCGCCGTCGTTCCCGAGATCGCGCAACAGGACTACCCGTGGAGTGCGATTCAGGGCGACGCGAACGTCCTGGTCTTCTCGACCCTCGACGCCGCCAACGCCGCCTACAAACTCCTCTGGCGCCTCGCCGGCGCCGAAGTGATCGGCCCCATCCTGCAGGGCCTCGCCAAACCGGTGCACGTCCTCCAGCGCGGCGTCGACGTCAACGACATCGTCAACATGGCCGCCATCGCGGTGCTGGACGCGCAGGATCTGGAGAAGAAGAGGTAGCTGGTGCCTCGGTGCCTCGGTTCCTCGGAGTTCCTCGGTTCCACGGAGTTCCTCGGAGGGATAGCGTTTCTCACTCCGCGATGCGTGGTCGCGCTGCGTTCCTCACCACCCGAGGAACCGAGGCACCGAGGAACCGAGGAACTCCGAGGAACCCGAGGAACTCCGAGGAACTAAACCCCAGGCGGTATACACGACCGCACCAGCGCATTCAGCGCGCTGATGTCGAACGGCTTCGGCAGGAACGCGCAGATGCCGGCGTTCACGGCGGTCGCGACTTCGGGGTCGCGGTTGGCGCTCACGACGATCACCGGAATCGCTTTCAACTCCTCGTCGTCGGCGCGCTCGCGGAGGACGTCCCAGCCTGAGACGAGCGGCATCATCAGATCGAGCACCACTACGTCCGGATGTTCGCTGCGCATGAGGTCGAGCGCTTCGCGGCCGTTGGGTGCTTCGATGAACGTGTAGCCGGCGTCCGAGCGTTTCAGCGCCGCGATGACCATCTTGCGGATGCTCGGATCATCGTCCACGACGAGCACGGTGAAGGTGCGGACTTGCGCTTCCAACGCGGGGAATTATGCATGATGTGCGTCGTTGTGCGCAGTGCTGTTGCCCACCATGAAGATCGCCGTTGCCATGTCGGGCGGCGTCGATTCCTCGACGGCCGCATACCTCCTCAAGTCGCAGGGTCACGACGTGGTCGGGTTGTCGATGCAGATGTACGACAACCTCAACACCGCCACCGCTGACACGACCTATGGCGGATGCTGCACGATCGACGACCTCGCCGATGCGCGTCGCGTGGCGTGGCGTCTCGAGATCCCGCACTTCACGCTGAACATGGAGGCGAACTTTCACGAGAAGGTCGTCACGCCGTTCGTGCAGGGCTACCTCGCCGGCACCACGCCGAGCCCGTGCGTGCTGTGCAACACGCACGTGAAGTTCGAGACCTTTCATCAGAAAGCGATCGCCATCGGCGCCGAGAAAATCGCCACCGGCCACTACGCGCGCATCACCCGCGACGGCGGCCGCTTCGAGCTGCGCAAGGCGCTCGATCTCGCCAAAGACCAGACCTACTTTCTGTTCGAGCTGTCGCAGGCGCAGTTGTCGGAAGCGCTCTTTCCGCTGGGCGAGCTCACCAAGCCCGAGGTGCGCGACATCGCGGAAGAGGCGGGCCTTGCGGTGGCGCGCAAGAAAGAGTCATACGAGATCTGCTTCGTGCCGCAGAAAGACAGCTACGCAAAGATCGTCGAGCGCGAGGCCGGCCTGCAGCCCGGCGAGGCCGCGGGCGAGCTCGTCGACAGCGACGGCAACGTCATCGGCACGCATGACGGCTACTACCACTTCACGATCGGACAGCGCCGCGGCCTCGACATCGGCGGCTCCGCCGAGCGGACGTACGTCGTCGACGTGAATCCGTTCACGAAGCGAGTGGTGGTCGGCCCGTCTTCACTGCTCGAGAAAGACGAGCTCACCGCGCAGCGCGTGCACTGGATCGGCGAGCCGCCGGCCGGCCCGATCGAAGTGCAGGCGCGCGTCCGTTCGCGCATGGCCGACGTCGCCGCCACGGTGACGCCGCTCGACGGCGATCGCGCGCGGGTCACGTTCGCGCAGAAGCTCCGCGCCGTCGCCCCCGGCCAGGCGGTGGTCTTCTACCAGGACGACCTCTGCCTCGGCGGCGGCTGGATCACACGCTGATCGCGCGCCCGCTTCCTGCATAACTCCTTTTCGAAAGAGAAGGAGGAACTATGGCAAACCGGATCGCGACCATTCTAGGAATCGGATTTCTGCTCGTCGGCATCCTCGGATTCGTCATGCCCGAAGCACTCGGCATGCACCTCTCGATGACGCACAACGTCATCCACCTCGTCAGCGGCGCCGCCGCGCTCTACCTCGGCCTGAAAGGCTCGCCGAGCGCGGCGAAGTCGTTCTGCCTCACCTTCGGTGCGGTCTACCTGCTCCTCGGCATCGCCGGTTTCGTCGCCGGCGGCGATGCCGATCCGACCGTCCCCGGACCGCACGACTCGCGTCTGCTCAAAGTCATCCCCGGCGCGTTCGAAGTCGGCACCATGGACCACATCGTCCACATCCTCCTCGGCGCACTCTTCCTGATCAGCGGCTTGATGACAAAGACCGTGCGACCCACCACAGAGCGCGTTTGAAAAAGTGGAGCGGCGGGCTTCAGCCCGCCGACGTCTCGCTCCACCGGTTACGTTGCAATCGCGCTGGGTGGAGGACAGGCAATCATGCCTGTCCCCCATCGGCGGGCTAAAGCCCGCCGCTCCACCGCGATGTCCCGTTATTCGACCGTCACGCTCTTCGCCAGATTGCGCGGCTGATCCACATCGGCGCCGCGGCGCAGCGCGATGTAGTACGCGAGCAACTGCGTCGGGATCACGGCCAGGATCGGTTGCAGCTCTTCGATCGTGTGCGGTACTTCGATGATCTCGTCGGCGAACTTGCCCATCTCTTCGTCGCCTTCGTCGCAGATCACGATCAGCTTGCCGTCGCGCGCTTTCGACTCCTGCAGGTTCGAGACGACTTTCTCGTAGACCGGCGTTTTCGTGGCGATGGCGACGATCGGCATGTTCTCGTCGATGAGCGCGATCGGGCCGTGTTTCATCTCGCCGGCGGGGTAACCCTCGGCGTGGATGTACGAGATTTCCTTCAGTTTCAACGCCCCTTCGAGCGCGATCGGGTACTGCAGGCTGCGCCCGAGGAAGAGAAAGTCCTGCGCGTTGTGATAGCGGTTCGCGAGCTGCTGGATCTTCTTCTCCTGCGTCTTGAGGAGATGCTCGATCTTGTGCGGAATCTTCGACAGCTCGTGCATGCCGGCGCGGATCGTCTCGGCCGGTTCGCCGCGCAACTGGCGGATGTAGAGCGCGAGCAGATAGAACGCGGTGAGCTGCGTCGTGAACGCTTTCGTCGAAGCGACGCCGATCTCCGGTCCCGCGTTCGTGTAGATCACGCCGTCCGACATACGCGTGGCCGCGGCCGCGAGCACGTTGCAGATCGAGATCAGCTTCGCGCCTTTCGCTTTCGCTTCCTGCATGCCGGCGATCGTGTCGGCCGTTTCGCCTGACTGCGTGACGCCGATGACGAGCGTTTTGTCGTCGACGATCGGATCGCGATAGCGGTACTCCGAGCCGTAGTCGACTTCGACCGGAATGCGGCCCGCCGATTCGATCAGAAACTTGCCGACCAGTGCCGCGTGCCACGACGTGCCGCACGCCACGATGTGCACGCGCGTGAAGTTCGCCCACTCTTGCGGCGTGAACTGCAGGTCGTTGAAGAAGACCTCGCCCGACTCCTCGAACATCCGCCCCGTGAACGTGTCGCGCACGGCGCGCGGCTGCTCGTGGATCTCCTTGAGCATGTAGTGCCGGTAGCCTTCTTTCTCGGCCGCGACGGCGTCCCACGTGATCCGTTTCGGCTCGCGCGTTTGCTGCTCGTCCTGGCGGTTGAAGACTTCGACGGTTTTGTTGTTCGCAATGGCGTACTCGCCGTCTTCGAGATAGATGATGTTGCGCGTGTAGGCGAGGAGCGGCGCGACGTCGGACGCGACGATGTTCTCGCCCTCGCCGAGGCCGACCACGAGCGGCGGGCCATGTTTCGCGGCGACGATCGTGCCGGGCTCGTCGCCCGCGATCATCACCAGCGCGTAGTGCCCTTCGAGCTCCTTGAGCGCCTTCTTCACCGCGGCCACGAACGGCGTGCCGTCTTTGCGGTACTCCTCGATC
This sequence comes from Thermoanaerobaculia bacterium, assembly GCA_036388835.1. GTDB lineage: Bacteria > Acidobacteriota > Thermoanaerobaculia > Gp7-AA8 > Gp7-AA8 > QHVT01. The sequence goes on from DASVRB010000675.1 coordinate 7,762, forward strand.
AGATGCGCGACGACTTCGGTGTCCGTCTCGCTCTTGAACTCGTGTCCGTTCGCTTTGAGGCGCTGCTTGAGCGGGAGGAAGTTCTCGATGATGCCGTTGTGGATCACGACCACGTTGCCCGTGCAGTCGCGATGCGGATGGGCGTTGTTCTCGTTCGGCTTGCCGTGCGTCGCCCAGCGCGTGTGGCCCATGCCGAACGTGCCTTTGAGCGGCTGTTCGCCGAGCTTGGTCTCGAGGTTCGAGAGTTTCCCCTCCGCGCGCACGACATCGACGCCGTGACCGTTCACGACCGCGACGCCCGCGCTGTCATAGCCGCGGTATTCGAGCTTCTTCAGTCCACCGAGCAGCACGGGAACGACGTCACGCGTGCCGACATATCCAATGATTCCGCACATAGCTTTTCTCCAAAACCAGCGCCGACCGTGGAAGGATCAGCGCCGTTCCTCGTTCGTCGTTACAATCGCGCTCCGAATGGCCCGAAGCAAAGTTCTCGTCGCGCTCGCCCTGACCGTTCTCGCCTGCGGCAAACGCGGCGATCCGCGCCCGCCCGTGCCGATCGTTCCGAAGGCGACGAGCGATCTGGTTGTAACACAGCGCGGCAATCAGGTGATCCTCTCGTGGAGCTACCCTTCACTCACCACGGCCGGCCGCACTCTGACGTCGATCGACCGCATCAACATTCTTCGATTCTCCGAGGAGCTGCCCGCTTCCGCGGTGGGCCGCGACCCGAACCAGATCCTGCCCGGCGACATCGACACCACGCTGCCGGAGCCGATCGCACTCTTCGCGAAGATCCCGACCCTTCCGGCGGCACAGTTCGCCCGCCTCGGTACGCGCATTGAGAGCATAGAAAAGGCCAACCTGGCGAACGCAACCGCCGGCTCGCGTCTCGTCTATGCAGATACACCGCCGTTTCGGTCGGTGAGCGGCCGCCCGCTGCGCGTCACGTACGCCGTCGTCACCGAAGGCGGCACGTCGAAGAGCGACATCTCGAACCTGGCCACGCTCGTGCCGCTGCCGGTCGCCACGCCGCCCGCCGGCTTGACTGCCAGCGCCAAGGCGGAAGGCGTGACCATCGGCTGGGAAGCGCCGAAGACGTCGGTCACCGGTCAGGAAGCGCCGGTCATTCAGGGCTATCACATCTATCGCACCGCGCCCGGCGGCGCGATCGACGAGTTCACGGCGCCGATCAACAACGCGCCGGTGAAGGGAACGAGCTACACCGACAATCCGCCGTACGGCGAGCACGAGTACCGCGTGAGCGCGGTTGCGTTCGGCGATCAGCCGGTGATTCAGAGCGCGGCCTCGGCGCCGGTGCGCGTCACGTTCAAAGATCTCGTCGCGCCGCCCGCACCCGCCACGATCACGCCGCTGCTCGAGACGAATCGGATCCGCCTGCTGTGGGATCCGGTCGACGCGCCCGATCTCGCGGGCTACCGCCTCTACCGCACGGAGGGAGTGGGACACGAAACGCAGATCCGGGAGGCCGGAACCATTCCGCTGTTCGGGCCGCCGCAGACCGGCACGAACTTCGTCGACGCGCGCGTCGATCCCGGCATCGCGTTCCGCTACTCCGTGACCGCGGTCGACAAGAGCGGCAACGAGAGCGCGCGCACGACGACGGCGTGGGTCGTCACTCCGAAGACGCCGTGACCGGACGCGCGGCGCGGCTCGCGAGCGGCGGCCTGCTTGCCGCCGCAATCGCGCTCGCCGCTTTTCTCCGCCTCGATGCGCTCGGCGATCCGAGCTACTGGCTCGACGAGATCCTGCATCAGCAGTTGATGATGCAGTTCGCCGCGCTGCCGTGGTGGCGCTGGCTCGGCCGCCTGCACGAAGAGCACGCCGGCCTCTATTACGTGACTCAGCTCGCGACGCGGCTCGTCGGCACTGATGAAGGGGCGGGAAGACTCGCGGCGGCGTTGTTCGGGATTGCCACGATTCCGGTGACGTGGAGGCTGGTTGAGTTCCTCGGAGTGCCTCGGGGTTCCTCGGAGTTCCTTGGTTCCTCGGTTCCTCGGTTCCTCGGTTCCTCGGGTGCTTCGGCGGCCGCTGCTGTCGCGGCGATTCTGCTCGCGGTTTCTCCGCTGCACGTCTACTACAGCAGGGAAGCGCGCTCGTATGGGTTGCTGACGTTGCTGGCGGCTTCGCTCGCGCTGGTGTTGCTGCGCGGGCGGTCGATCGCTGCTCTTTGCGCGTTGCTTTTGGCGATGCTCTACACCTCGGCGGTGTCGGCGACGATCGTCATTGCCGCGATGCTGGTTGCGGCGCTTTGCGCGCTGCTTTCGGAAGAGCGCCGGCGGTTCGATGCGATTGCGGCGTTGTGTTGTGCGCTGACGTTGCCGCTGTTTCGCGTCGTGTACGCATCGCGACCGGTGGAGGAGACGTCGTGGCCGGGCTTCCCTCCGTTCGACGCGCACCTCGCGCTGTCGATGATGCGCGCGTTCTCGGCGTCCGCGTTCAGCGAAGACGTCGCAGGCCGCGCGGTGATCGCGATGCTGCTGTTTGCCGTCGCCGGTGCGATCGCGCTCGCGCGCAGTGCGCGTCGCGACGCGATCGTGCTGATCGGGATAACCTTGCTGCCGGTCGCGGTGTCGATCGCGGCACTGAAGGCGCTCGATCACTTTTTCGCGATTCGGTACGTGATGCCGGCGGTGTTCGGATACGTCGCGCTCGTGGCAGTCGGCATCACCGCGGTCGCACAGCTTGCCGCGTCGCCGTTGCGCCGATGGCGCGGTCCGACAGCGATCGCGATTGCAGGCGCGATCACGATCATCACCGCGGCGCAACTCTGGCGTCCGGCGCGGACGGAACCGTTCCGCAAACTCGACTGGCGCGCCATTGCCGCCGTGCTCGCGGAGCACGCGCGGCCGGAGGACATCGTGCTGACCGCGGAGCCGTGGTCGGACGTTTCGCTGCGCTACTACCTCGAGCAGCATGCGCGTCGTCCGCGCATCGGCAACGTGCAGGACGTGATCATGGCCGGCCTCATCCGCGACTCGCAGCCGGCGACGTTTCTCGTCACCGCCGGCTACGAAGACAGTGCGATGCGGCGCTGGATGTGCGGCTATCCGATGCTCGCCGCGAGCCCGCTGGAGAGCTTTCGTCTGCACTACACCTCGCGCACGAGCGACTTCCTCCGCGAGCGCGGCGGCGCACCGCAGGCCCGCGCACTCGCCGCGGCCCTCGGCACGCGCGGCTTTACGTTGCGCATGGACGAGTCGCAGTTTTTCGGCGAGGGATGGGCGCTGCACGAGGGCTCGAATCAGGCTTCGTTCCGCTGGGCACTCGGCACGCGCGCGACGCTGACGTTTCCGCGCTGGGGCGCGCGCGATCGGGTGGTGCGCATGAGCATGATGCCGTTCAATCACGCGTCATTGCCGCCGCAAACGATGCGCGTGTCGATCAACGACGTCGTGATCGCGCAAACGACACTCGCGCGGCAATGGGCCGACCTGTCGTTTGCTGTTCCAGCCGCGCGTTGGACCGATGGCTGGAACACGCTCGCGTTCGAATTCGGACGCGCGCATGCGCCGGCCTCACTCGATCCGAATGCACTCGACGCGAGGCCGCTCGCGGCAGTGTTCGAATGGATCGCGATCGACGATGCAGGAGCGCCTCGCTCGCGCGAACGCGATCGCTATCTCGCCCTCCTGCCGCGCAGCAGCGCCGGCTCGCTCATCAACGCAAAGACGATCTGGCGCGACACCGAGAAGTTGATCGACGCGCCGCTCCGTCGTGAAGAAGTGATCCCGCTGCTCGGTCGCCTCGGTCTCGATCCGGACGACGTCTGGCCGCGCGTCGAACGCGGCGAGCTGCGGCTCGAAAACCTCGTCGAGAGCATCGGCCACGGTCAGGATTGTCTCGACGACGCGACGTTCCTAGAGCAGGCGTTCGCAATCGTGATCGAGCGCGATCCGAGCGAAGCAGAACGCGCCGATCTGATGCGCCGCATCGGCGAGGGATCGCCTCGTTCAGAGATCGTGCGGCGGCTGATCCGCTCGAGCGATTTTTATCGCCGCTATCTCGTTCACTGAGCCAGCAGCTCGCGCAACCGCCCGACGTCGCTGGTCGGCTCTTCACACGCGTAACCGACGCAGACGTACGCGAGCGTCTTGTCGCTCGGCCGGTGCTGCATGAGCGGCAGGTCGGCCGATGCGGCGCCGCCGACGAGCACGCGATGCGGGAGGAAGATTTCGCCGATCGCGCGGCGCAGCGCATCCGCGTCACCGGTGAGCGCGATCTCTTTCGGTTGTGCCGCGTGCCATTCGCCGACGCCGAGGAGAAAACCAAAGCCGGACGGGTACTTTTCGGCGACCGCCCAGACCGACTCCAGCGCCTCGGCGGCCACCCGTGCGTACTCCTCGTTTCCGAACAGCAGCGCGTGCCGCAGCAGCACGTCGCACGTCACCGAATTCGCGGACGGCGTGGCGTTGTCGAACAGATCTTTCGGCCGTGTGATCAGCTTCTCGTGATCGATCGGCGTGTCGAAAAAACCGCCGTTCTGCTCGTCACGGAAGCGCGCGAGGATGCCGTCGATGAGCGTCCGGGCGCCGTCGAGATATCGCCGCTCCTGCGTCGCCTCGTACGCCAGCGTGAGTCCCCACGCCACGCCGGAGTAATCCTCGAGCAGGCCGGCGATTTTCGCGTGGCGCGTGAGCCGTCCGTTCGTGCCGATGCGCGACAGCAGAAAGTCGGCATTGCGGCGCACGGCTTCGCGGTATTCCTCGCGATCGAACGCCAGCGCCGCTTCGGCGAACGCGGCGAGCATCCAGCCGTTCCACCCTGCCAGCATCTTTTCGTCGCGTCCCGGCCAGACCCGTTTCGCACGCACGCCGTACAACTTGCACTTGCCGCGCGCCGCAATCTCGCCGAGGCGGTCGACGGTAATGCCATGTTCCGCCGCGATTACCTGCGGCTCGCGCGGGATGTTGAGGATGTTGTTGTGTTCCCAGTTGCCGGCGTCGGTGACGTCGTACAGCGCGCAGAAGATCGCCCCTTCCTCGTCGCCGAGGATCTCCATCACCTCGTCGCGTTTCCAGACGTAGAACTTTCCTTCTTCCCCTTCCGAATCGGCGTCGAGCGTCGAGTAGAACGCCCCTTCGGGCGAGGTCATCTCGCGCAGCACGAATCCGAGGATCTCGTTCGCGACCTGGGCGAACGCGGGCTCCTTCGTCCACTGCCAGGCGCGCGTGTAGAGCCGCGCTAGGAGCGCGTTGTCGTACAGCATCTTTTCGAAATGCGGGACGAGCCAGCGCGCGTCGACGGAGTAGCGATGGAAGCCGCCGCCGACCTGGTCGTACATCCCGCCGCGCGCCATCTTCGTCAGCGTGTCGACGACGATCGTGCGCAGTTGCTCGTCGCCGGTGCGATGCGCGACCTGCATCAGAAAATCGAGGGTCATCGAAGGCGGGAACTTCGGCGCATCGCCGAATCCGCCGTTCACGGCGTCGTAGTTCGAGGCGATGCGCGCGGCGGCGCGATCGAGTGAAGGGCGATCGATCGAGCCACGTTTCCCACGCACCTGCAACTGTTTCGAAAGCGCGGTCTGCACTTCGGTCGACGCTTCCTCGACTTCGGCGCGGCGCGAGCGAAACACGTTCACAACATGTTCGAGCACGCGCTGAAAGCTCGGCATGCCGTGCCGCTCCTCCGGCGGAAAGTAGGTTCCGGCAAAGAACGGTTTGCCGTCCGGCGTGAGGAACATCGACATCGGCCAGCCGCCGTGGCCGGTCATCATCTGTACTGCCTGCATGTAGATCGAGTCGACGTCCGGCCGCTCCTCGCGATCGACTTTGATGGAGACAAAGTCTTCGTTGAGGATTTGCGCGATGGTCGCGTCTTCGAACGACTCGCGCTCCATGACGTGGCACCAGTGACACGCCGAATAGCCGATCGAAAGAAAGATCGGCATGTCCTCCGCGCGCGCCTTCGCAAACGCCTCGTCACCCCACGGATACCAGTCGACCGGGTTGTGCGCGTGCTGCAGGAGATAGGGCGAGGTCTCGTTCGCGAGGCGGTTGGTCATGCAAGTGTCGTGTCGCCGCGTGAGAGAGGACGACGAGGGGCCTCCGGCAGGCGGGCCCGGCCCGCAGCGTTTGTCGCCCAAGGCTGAACGCACGCGTGTCGCGACAGGCGCGGTCCGTGCGACAACAAGCGCCGCGGGCCGAGCCCGCCCGCCGGAGGCGCCCGGTCGTCCCCCGTTCACACGGCCGGACGCTGAATCGCTTCGAGCAACTGCGGCGGGAACGCGCGCATCTCGAAATACTCCCCTTCGAGCTCCTCCACCTGGAAACGATCGAGGCCGGAGTTCGAGAGGAAATCGTTGCGCAGCCGTGCGTCCTGCTCGTCGACGATGCGCGGCAGGAGTTGATTGATGTAGAACGCTTCGAGGCGGATCTTCGTGATCACCTCTTCGAGCAGCGTTTCCGTCATCACTTCATGCAGCGCGCGCTGTTCCGGATCGTGTGCGATCTCGGCGCGGATCTCGCGGCGGAACGTCTCCCGTCCTTCCGCGGTGTTGAGCTCGAGATAGAAGTTCGCCATGCGACGCCGCGCGAGGTTGTAGGCGGCGAAATAGGCGCGCTCGTGCCGGTTGAGCAGTGCGACGGATTCAACCACGCCTGCGATCGACTCCTCGTTGTTCTCGATCGAGATCAGGCCGAGCGTCAGCGCGTACAACTTCTTCTTTCCGTACGCGAGTGCGTATTCGTTGTTCACCACCGGATCGATGAAGAGCTGCTGGAACAGGCCGCGGCGCAGCTTCTCGAACACCTGCATGTTGCCGAGAAGCGAGCGCACCTGCTCCTGTGTCAGCTCCACGTCGTCCATGAATGCGAGCTTGTTGAGGAGCGTGGTCGTGTGATCGATGCGGTCGAAGAGCGTGACCAACTCGCCGAACGATTCGAGGCGCTCGAAGTCCTCTTCCTCGCGGCCGATCTCGTCGATGAGGCGGCCCGTCTCGAGCAGCACTTCCTCGAACGTCTGGTCGCGCATCGCCGCGGCGCGCTGTTTGTTTTCCATGAGCTGCACGAGGTCGAGCGACGAGAGCTTGCGCGTGATGTTGCGGCCGAGCAGAAAGCCGCCGAGGATCTCGCGCGTCGATTGGATGTAATCCGGCTCGTCTTCCTTGCGCACCACCGCGCGCGGCTCCTGCAGCACGATCTCTTCGAGCGTGTCGAAGATCGAGAGCGGCACTTCGTTGCGCAGCGAAAGCGTGCGCAGTCGCATCAGGCGCGCGCGCGCCGAGGAGTCGATCGTCGTGCCCGAGCACGACGCGAGGATCCGTTTGTATTCGTCAATGAGCTGCTGGTTGTCGGGATGGCGGTAAATGACGTCGATCTGGATCCGCTCGCGCTGGTACGGCTCGACGCGCGCGAGCTCTTCATCCTCAGGAATGACGCCGGTGAGCTCGGCGAGCGTTTTCGTCGTCGCGTACGCCTCCTGGCAAAGCTCCGCGAGGCGTTGATGCGCGCGATGCACGACGCGCACGACCACCAGCGTCGACTCCGGCTCGTTCAGCGCCTCCAATAATTCGTGCGAGAGCGCGAGGAACTTGCCGACGCCGACATGCCGCGAGCGTTTGAGCAGCTTGCCCGCGCTTTTGAGTGTTGCTTCCTGCCGGTCGCCGAGGTCCGTGTAGCGTTTGCGGTCGTCGACGAAGAAGAAGTAATTCGCGACCGCGTTGCCTTGCAGGAAAAGGTTTTCCCACGTCTCAAAGCCGGCCGTGTTCGCGGTGAAACGCAGCTCGTGCGTTTTGGGATCGATGCTCGTGCCGAACAGCGCCAGCCGGTTCACCACCTGTTCGTTGAGCAGATCGCCGACCGGCAGATGCCCGCCGAACATGTACTCGCCGAAGATGCCGCCATTGCCGCGGAACCGCACCCCCTCGGGGTTGAGCACGATCTCCGACGAGCCGCCGAAGTAGCGCACCACATCGCCGCGCGGATTCGCGATCTGTTCGAAGAAGAATCGCCGATCGACGTCGGGCCCGACGACGACGGCAAAGTATTCGATGGCCTCACCGAGGAAGCCGTGATGGACGATCGCGCGGATCACTGTTGCCGATTCTAGAGAATCGGCATTGAGGATTGAGGATGATTTGGAGTGCGGCGACGCGAGTCGCCGCTTTCACTCTTCGTAGCAGGAAAAGCGGCGACGTGCGTCGCCGCACTCCAAATTCAGGCCCGCGGGTGCGCTTTCTTGTACACGGCAATGAGTTGCCAGTCGTTGAGGTGCGTGTATTTCTGCGTCGTCGAAAGTGAGGCGTGGCCGAGGAGCTCCTGGATGCCGCGGAGGTCGGCGCCGGCGTTCAGGAGGTGCGTGGCGAAGGAATGACGCATGGTGTGCGGCGAGATGCCGGCACGCATCGAGGCGGCCTTCAGATAGTCGTCGAAGAGCCTGCGCACGCTGCGCGTGGTGATGCGCTTGCCGCGGTAATTGACGAACACCGCCTGCTCGTCTGGATCGGACACCAGCTCGCCGCGCACCGCGAGGTAGGCGCGCAACGCTTCCTCCGCTTTCGTGCCGAACGGCACGATGCGCTCCTTCGAGCCTTTGCCGTGCACTTTCACGAGGCGCGAGCGCAGCTCGAGGTCGTCGATGTCGATGCCGACCAGCTCTCCGATGCGGAGGCCGGATGCGTACAGCAGCTCCATCCATGCCGCGTCGCGCAAGCCGAGGGTGGCTGACGTGTCGGGCTGCTCGAGCAGCAGCGCAACGTCGGATGTTTGCATCACCGCGGGGAGATGCTTCTCCCGTTTCGGTGTCGAGACCGTGCGTGCCGGATTCGCTTCGACCACACCTTCACGCACGAGGTGTTTGAAGAACGAGCGCAGGGCCGAAAGATGTCGCGCCACGGTCGCGCGGCTCAGTTTGCGGCGCGACAGCGAGGCGAGATAGGAGCGGATGGTGAGGTGATCGATGCGGCTCATGTCGAGCTGATCGCGCCCCATGTTGAAGTAGTCGTTGCAGAGGAACTTCACGAACGACTCGAGATCGTCGCGATACGCCGCGACCGTGTTCCCCGACACGTTCCGCTCGTAGGTCAGATAGTCGAGAAACTCACCGATTTCGTTGGTCACGCCCGTCCCTCCCGTTGCGCCGCTCGCCGAAAGCGAACGAGTTTCAGAGTAGCACCGCGCGCAACATCGGCGCGCGTGCAGCCGTAGACTCGCTGCATGTCCATCGTGTTGAAACGCGGCGAGTTCTTCGGGCGCTCGGTCGCCTCGGAAGATTGGGGCGATCTGATGATCTCCGAGACGAGCTACGCGAAGGGTGCGTTCCTCCCGCGACACAGTCACGAAGAGGCGTACCTGACGTTCGTGCTCGCGGGCGGCTATCGCGAGCAGGTGGATCGCGAGCTGCGCACGTGTGCTCCTCGCACGCTGGTCGTGCACGCGCCGGGAGAAGCGCACGAGAACGATTTCGCCGGTGCGCGTGCGCGTTGTCTGAATGTGGTCGTGCGCGATTCATTTGCGCGGCGGCTCGGCAGCGCGGCGGGCGTGCTCTCGCGCGCCGGCGTCGTGGCCGATGCAGCGGTAGCGAGCATCGGCGAACGCGCGGCCGCGGAGCTGCGTCGTTCCGACGATGCGGCGGAACTGATCGTCGAAGGTTTGATCCTGGAGTTGTTCGGGCTGCTGTCGCGACGCGAGGCGGCGGCACCGCGGCGCGCGCCGTCGTGGCTGGAGGAAGCGCGTGCGATCGCAGGCCGCGATTTTCGCGGCAGAGTCGTGCTGGCCAACGTGGCGGCCGAAGTGAATGTGCATCCGGTGTCACTGGCCAGAGCGTTTCGTCAGCATTACGGCTGCACGGTCGGCGAATACGTGCGCCAGTTGCGCGTCGCATACGCGCGAGAGCGGATTGCGCACGGCGCGCCGCTGCACGTCGTCGCTGCCGATGCCGGATTTGCGGATCAGAGCCATTTCACGCGGACATTCACGCGCGCGATGGGCGTCGCGCCGGCGCAATATCGCCGCGGTGCTCATCGCCTTCCAAAGTGTTAATGCGGGACAAGATCCCGCGCGCGCTGCTGCCGTAATCTCGCTGCAATGAGATCGTTCCTCGCCGCGCTCGCCGTCGCCGCCGTCGCCTGTCGCGGCGATCAACGCCCTGCTTTCGATCGCGCCGCCGCCGCCATCGACCGCGCGGACTTTCGTGAGGCCGCGAAGCTGTACGCGCAGGTGAAAACGCCGGAGGCGGAACTGCGCCTGGCGAGCATCGAATGGCGCGCGTTCCAGGATGTTCCGGCGGCGCGGGCGCGGCTGGCGCGGCTCGCCGGCACGGAGAAGGCGCTCGATGCGCGGCTCGAGCTCGCGCGCATCGCCCGCGTGCGCGGCGAATGGGCTCAGGCGTTCCGGCTCGCATCAGAAGCGGAGAGCGTCGCGAGGGCGAAGGACGATCGCCGCCGCGTGATGATGGCGAAGGCGCGCGCGATCATCGAGGAAGCGATGCGCACGCGTCCCAAGCAACTCGACCGCGTGCGCGAGACGATCGGCGTCCTTCGCGATGCCATCACGGCCGAGGGGCCGCGGCTCGAGCCGGCGCTCCTTCTGGTTCGTGGCGGAGTGATTGCCGGCGACCGTGGTGCGATCGTCGAAGGGGCGCGTGCGTATTACCACGTGTCCGAAACGGCGCCGCCGCCGCACCTCATCGCCGGCGCGTTGGCCGCGCTCGCGAACGCGTCCAACGATGCGGCACTCGCGCGAGCTCTCGCCGGCATCCGCTTCTTCGCCGAGGCTGCGCTCGTGGCGCCGAAAGGAAGCGACATCGCGCGATATGCAGCGATGCTCGGCCGCATCGAGAGCATCGCGAACGAGCACTATCGTCAGATCGCGCTCGGCAATGAGAGTGGCCGCGCGTTGCGCAGGAACATCGAGGCGGAGCTGCGGACGATGTGGCCGGCGCTCGATTTCGACGAGGCGGTGAAGGAGATGGGGAAGCGTTACGGCGGCTATCTCATCCTCGGTGAGACCGGCGGTCATCAGGACACGCACATCGCGCACAAGGTCATCGATCGGGCGTTTCATGTCGAGCAGTACGGACGGAAAGCAGCGGTGCGTTTCGTCCTGCTCGACGGCGTCGTGTCGAACGGTTTCCAGACGTGGCGAACCGACGGCCGCAGCGGCGACGGCGGCTGGGGCACGCACGAGCAGATCGTGCAGGTGCGGCCGCTCTACGCCGATGGTCCGCTGAGCACGTGGCTCGGCTACACCGATCCGGAAGCGGCCGCCGAATATCGCGAGAAAGCCGCGGCACGGACGATGGACGGGCTGGCCAGACGCTTGCGCGTGCAGTACCTCGACCGCTTGCGCGCGGAGACGAAAACGCGCGAAGCGTTTCTGGCGCGGCTGGAAGCGGATGAGTTTCATTACTCGATCGTGCTGCACGAGGGGCGGCACGCCATCGACGCGTTGTCCGGCGACGACTTCGATACGTGGGAGCTCGAATACCGCGCGAAGCTTTCGCAGATCGCGCTCAGCGATGCGCCGCGTCTCGCGCTCGCCTCGGTGGTCGAGGACACGATCGGCGGCGACTCGCCGCACGGCAAGGCCAACGAGAAGCTGATCGGCGAGCTCACGAAGAAGCGGCCATCGGTTCCGTTCGATGCGTGGAGCGACGATGAAATCCGCGCCGCGTGCCGTTCGCTGGACCCGCTCGCCACACGCTGATCGAGGCTCCATTCGGCCCCTTGGACGAGGCGCTGCTGCCCTCGGCGACGTGTGTTAGTGTCGCCCTGAATGGCAGACGAAACGCTCAAGAAAACCCCGCTGAATCAACTCCACAGAACTCTCGGCGGCAAGATGGTCGACTTCGGTGGGTGGGACCTGCCGGTGCAGTTCAGCGGCATCCTCGACGAGCACGAGGCGGTGCGCACGAACGTCGGCATCTTCGACGTGTCGCACATGGGTGAGATCACCGTGCGCGGTCCGCAGGCGGCCGAGCTGCTGCAGCGCGCGACGTGCAACGACGTCACGAAACTGAAGGACGGCGCCGCGCACTACAACGGCCTCCTTTATCCGACCGGCGGTTTCGTCGACGACATCCTCATCTATCAGATCGCCAGCGACGACTACTTCGTCGTTGTGAATGCGTCGAACACCGACAAGGACTTCGAGTGGCTGCAGAAATCAGCCGGCGGTCTCGATGCGGAAGTGCGCAACGTCAGCAGCGACTACGCGCAACTCGCGGTGCAGGGTCCGAACGCGGAGCGTCTCCTGCAGCCGCTGACGGACGTGAACCTCGCCGAGATCAAGTACTACAAGTTCAGCAAAGGAAACGTCGACGGCGCACCTGCGATCGTCTCGCGCACCGGCTACACCGGCGAGGACGGCTTCGAGGTGTACGTTTCGCCGGAGCACGCACCGCGTCTGATGCAGCGCTTCATCGACTCCGGCGCGAAGCCGTGCGGTCTTGGCGCGCGCGACACGCTGCGCCTCGAGGCAAAGATGGCGCTCTACGGCAACGACATCGACGACACCACGAC
>DASVRB010000676.1:0-10224 GCA_036388835.1 Thermoanaerobaculia bacterium
CCGCGGCGAGTGAAAGCGGCGACTCGCGTCGCCGCACTCCAAAACGCCTCGTTTCTGCGTTCTGTATTCATCTCGATAGGTGCGAGGCGCTCGCTCTCCCCGTCATCCTGAGCTTTAGCGAAGGATCTCAGCCGCGACGGCCGTCGCATTTTGAGATCCTTCGCTGGCGCTCAGGACAACGGGTGGTGGAGCACTCATTTCTCAATTCTTCATTCTTCATTCTGCGTTCTGCGTTCTGCATTCATCCCCTGCCAACGCGAAAACCCCCACCCCAACGGGCGGTCTCCCCACCCATCCTTTCGTGTGCGTCCCACCACCCTTCCACACGTCGTGCGAATCGGTGCGGGTGGCCAGAATGCCTCCAGTGATCAAGGAGGCAACAATGAAATCGCTCAGCAAGTACATCGCGGCCGGAATCATCGCTCTCGGGCTCGGAACGGCAGCCCAGGCGCAGATCAAACTCACCGAAAACGAAACGCAGAAGCTCTACATCACCATCAACACCGTCGGCACCGCGCAGGCGCTGAACCATGAGAACGCGTACGACCCGAAAGGCGTCGAGCTCGCGAAAGTCTCCCCCGGTTTCCAGAACGCGTTCGGCAACCTCGGCTTCATCGGACGGTTCGGCAAGAAGGAAGAGATCACCGTGGTCATGGACCTCTATCTCTCCAGCCGCAACCACCCCTCGCAGACGTACGGCAACGAGGGCTACATCCTGATGCGCGGCGTGCCGGAGAACCTCACCAGCCTCCGCTTCCTCACCCCGATCCTCGAAAAAGTCGACATCAAAGCGGGCCACATGCTCGTCGACTTTGGTGACGCCGCCGAGCACCGCTCGAACAACGCCATCGTTCAGAAGAACCCGCTCATCGGCAACTTCGTCGTCGACCCGAACATCGTCTCGATCGGCATGCAGGTCAGCAGCAAGCCGGGCCGCTTCGGCTGGCTCGTCGGCGGCTCGAACGGCACCACCACCGAAGACTGGAACGTCGGCCGCGGATTCGCCTACAACGCCAAGGTCTACGCGTACCCGATCACCGGTCTGCGCACCTCGCTCTCCTACATCGGCACCGATCAGAGCGACAACCCCAACAAGTCGGGCGGCGGCAGCCAGATGCAGATGTTCACCGGCAACCGCAGCGGCGAGCGTTACGCCGGAGTGCTCGGCGGCGGTCAGGCTCCCGGCAACGTCTTCCCCCAGGCGGGTGAGAAATTCAGCGCCGCACAGTTCGACGTCACCTTCGACAACGGCTCGCCCATCCAGCTCTACGGCCACTACGGACGGACGCAGGACCTCGACATCAACGGCACGGCCGCCGGCACGCCGGAAGAGAAGTGGAACTACTACGCCGCCGACGCCCGCTACAACTTCACCCCGACCCTCTACGGCGCGGTGCGCTACAGCGGTGCGCAGGTCAGCAAACTGGCCGGTGCCGACTCCGACGGCAACGTGCGCCGCATCCAGGTCGGTGGCGGTTTCTGGCTCAGCAAGAACCTCCTCCTCAAAGTCGAATACGTCGACCAGCAGTACAGCGGATTCTCGGTCGGCCAGATCGTCAACAACAACATCGCCGCGTGGCGCGACCCCTCGTTCAGCGGCCTGATCTCGGAAGTCTCCTTCAGCTTCTAAGCGGTGAACGCCATGAAGAAAACAACCACCCTCCTCCTCCTCTGCACGGCGCTGGCGGCCTTTGCCGCCAGCGCTGACCGCTTCGCCGGCGCCGCCGGAAGCGTCGTGAAGATCGAAGGCACCTCGACGATGCACGCCTGGACCATGGAAGGCTCCACGATCAAAGGCGAGATCAGCGCACCGACCCCCGATCAGTGGAACGCCCCCGCCAAAGCAGTCGTGACGATCCCCGTGAAGTCGATCAAGAGCGAGCACGCCAAGATGGACAAGCTCATGGCCGAGGCACTCAAAGCGGAGAAACACCCCGAGATCCGCTACGAGATGACCGAAGCGACGCCGCAGAACGCCACCGCCACCTCGTTCGTGCTCAAGACCAAAGGGAAGCTGACCATCGCCGGCGTCACCAACGACGTCGCCATGGACGTGCAGGGCTCGCGCAACAAAGACGGCCGCTACACGCTCGTCGGACAGACCCCGATCAGGATGACGGCCTTCGGCATCAAGCCGCCTACCGCCATGCTCAACACCATCCGCACCGGCGACGACGTCAAGGTCACGTTCCGCTGGGTCGTCGAGAAGCAGCAGTAATCACGCGTCGCTCGCAGGACACGCTCATGCTCCGCCACCTCCTCATCCTGATCCTCGCAGCCGCGCCCGCGCTGGCCGCCGCAAACACGACGCAGCTCGTCGCCGGTACGCCGAGCAAGCTCGTGCTGCAGGGATCGTCGAACGTCGCGCCGTGGCGTTGCAGCGGCACGACGCTCGACAGTCAGATGGAGGTGGCGGCGCCGCTCGCGCGCATCAACGACATCATCGATCGCATCGAAGACGGCAACATCGCGCGGCTCACCCCCGACACCGCAACGTTTCCGCAGCCGTCCTTTCGCCTCAACGTACCGGTCACCACACTGCGTTGCGGCAACCGGCAGATGGAGCGCGACATGTACAAAGCGCTCCGCTCGGATGCCTTTCCGAGCATCGACTTTCGTTTTCAGAATCTCGTCGGAGGCATCACGCACGACATCGACGCCGGCCGCTATCACGCCACGATCGCGGGCGTGCTCTCGCTCGCCGGTGCGCGGCGCAACGTGACGATCGAAGTGGAAGCGCAGCGCATCGCGCGCGATCGCTTCCGTCTCCGCGCGACGCTGCCGTTGCGCATGACCGACTTTCGCATCACCCCGCCGACCGCGCTGTTCGGCGTGGTGAAAGCGAAGGACGACCTGGTCGTGCACTTCGATCTCATCCTGCAGGAGAACCGCTCGTGAGCGCCGCGGTTCCTCATCCACAATACGCGCTGCCGGATTTCTCCATGACCCTGCGCCGACTCAAGATCATTGCCGTCGTCCTGCCGATTCTCGGCGTCATCGCGCTCGAGATCGGCCGCTACTTCCTCGTCGGCGAGGTCGCGTGGGAAAAGCGGATCGCGCTCGATCTCCTGTTCGTCGCCGCGATCGTGATCTTCGCCGCGGTGATCTTCCGCTTCGTCGAGCAGATGCAGGAGCAGCTCAAACGGCAGAACAGCGAGCTGCTCGCGCTGCACAGCGCCGGACTCGACGTCACGGCCGAGCTCTCGCTCGACGTGGTGCTGAAGAAAGTGGTCGAGCAGGCGCGCAATCTGGTCGGCGCGCAGTACGGCGCACTCTCGGTCGTCGACCGCGAGAACCGCATTCTTTCGTTCATCACCGCCGGCATCACGCCCGAGGAGCGCGCCGCGATCGGCCCTCCTCCTGTCGGTCACGGCCTCCTCGGCGTGGTGCTGCGCGATGGTGCTCACCTCCGCCTCAAAGACATCACCGATCATCCGCACTCGCACGGCTTTCCGCCGAACCATCCGCCGATGAAGTCGTTGCTGGCCGTGCCGATCCCGTGTCAGGGACCGTTCCTCGGCAACCTCTATCTGACGGAAAAAAGCGGCGGTGCTGAGTTCACGCGCGACGATGAAGAGACGCTCGAGCGCTTCGCCCTGCAGGCCGCGCTCGCGATCGACAACGCGCATCTGCACGAACAGGTCGCCGACCTCGCCATCGCGCAGGAGCGCCTCCGCATCGCGCACGAGATGCACGACGGCCTCGCCCAAGTCCTCGGATACGTGAACACCAAAGTGCAGGCGGCCGAGATGTACATGAAGCGCGAGAAAACGGAGGAAGCAGGGACGCAGTTGCGCGAGCTGTCGTCGGCCGCGCGACAGGCGTACAGCGACGTGCGCGAATCGATCGTCGGCCTGCGCGCGCTCCCCGGTCCGCAACGCTCGCTCGAAGAAGTGCTGCGCGAATACCTGCAGCAGTGGGAGGAGATGAGCCGCGTCGAGACCACGCTCACCCTCGCGCCCGGAATCCAGTTGCGCCCCTCGCAGGAACTGCAGCTCGTGCGCATCGTGCAGGAAGCGCTCACCAACGTGCGCAAACACGCCAAGGCGTCGCACGCACGCATCGACCTCCGCGTCGAACATCACGAGCTCATCGCCACCATTGCCGACGACGGCCACGGCTTCAACGCGTCCGCCCGCCCCCGCGGCCAGTTCCCACAATTCGGCCTCTCCACCATGCGCGAACGCGCCGAAAGCATCGGAGGCAAGCTCGCAATCGAAAGCACACCGGGCGGAGGGACGACCGTGCGGTTCACGTTGCCGTTGCACGATACGGAGGTCGCGCCAACGTCATCCTGAGCGCGTCCCTTAACTTGTCACCCCGAGCGTAGCGAGGGGCCTGGGCGGGAGGGGCGCGACGCACATGCCTCCCGCGCCCCGCCCACCCAGGTCCCTCGCTACGCTCGGGATGACAGGGAGTTGCGACGCGCCCGTCATTGCAGCTGCTCCCCACTCCCCGCGTATAAACTCGCCCCGTGCGCATCCTCATCGCTGACGATCACTCCCTTTTTCGCGACGGGCTGCGTAGTCTGTTGCAGGCGCAGGGACATGAGGTGGTCGGCGAGGCGAAGAATGGGCGGGAGGCGGTGGAGCTTGCGCGGACGCTCGATCCCGACGTGGTGCTCATGGATCTGCAGATGCCGGAGCTCGATGGGATCGGTGCGACGAAAGCGATCGTCGGGGCGATGCCGGAGATGAAGGTCGTGATCCTCACCGCGTCAGAAGAAGAGTCGAAGCTCTTCGACGCCATCAAGTCGGGCGCGCAGGGATATCTGCTCAAGAACCTCGAAGCGGAGGAGTTTTTCGAATTGCTCGAAGGGGCGCAGCGCGGCGAGCCGGCGCTCACGCCGAACCTCGCGCGCAAGCTCCTGCAGGAATTCGCGAAACCGGCGGCGCCGGTTGCGCCCGCGGTCGAAGAAGATCAGGACGCGCTGACCGCGCGTGAGCGTGAAGTGCTGGAGCTGATGGTCGAAGGCGTCACATCCAATCGCAAGCTCGCGCGGCAGCTCAACGTCAGCGAGAACACCGTCAAGTTTCACGTCCGCAACATCCTCGACAAGCTGCGCCTGCACAACCGCGCCGAGGTCGTCGGGTACGCGCTGCGTCACGGCATCGTCGACAAACAGAGCTGACGCTCACGCATCGGCAACTGCATCTTCGGCCGCGATTCCGCGGCAATGCGCGAGGTACGGAACGGCCGCCGCTTCCGGTGCGGAGCGAAACACCGCGTCGCCGATCAGCGTCGTCACGCCGAACCAGTACTCGTCGTTCTTGAAATGATGCAGACGGTGATTGCGCCAGCGGCGCCGGTACCAGGCGGAGCGCGGCACATACGGCGTGTGAATCAGAAAGTGCGTCCACTCGTACTGCATGACCGTGCAGAGATACGTCGTTGCGCCGGTCAGCGCGAGGCGCAGGTCGCGCGTGGCGGCGAGCCAGAGCAGCACCGTCGCCGGGAGCGCGTACTTGTAGACGCCGGGATAGATGAACAGCACGTCCGCGCGCCATGGATCGCGATGATGCTCGAGATGTTTCGCCGCCTGGATCGGATGGATGGAGAGCGGGCCGATCGTGAGCGGCTTCTCCATGTGCAGCAGAAATTCGTGGACCAGCCGTTCCTGCACCGGCCACCAGAGAATCACCGCGAGAACGATCCATCCATCGACCGCGCGCCATTCGCCGAGGAGCAACCGGACGATCAATGCGAGCGCGGTGAACGCCACCAGAATGCGCGGGCTCGGCTGCACGATGAAGAAGCGTAGCGCATCGCGGAGCGTGCGCGGTGCGAGACGCACATGCGCGACCCCGCTCACGTGCGCACCCTCGTCCAGCGCGCGCGGATCACCTCGAACAGCCAGTGAAACGCGGTCGGAAAGAGCCGCACCGCGATGTCGGCGACGCGTGTCTCCGGACCGATCACCAGGCGCCAGACGTCGCGCTCGACTGCACGCACGATCTTCTTCGCTGCTTTCTCCGCCGGCATCGCCTTCTCGGCGAACCAGCTCTGCACGCGCTGCTCTGCGTCCGCGTCGACCGCGCCGCTGTGGCGCGCGCTCGCCGCGATCCGCGTGCGCAGCCCGCCGGGATAGACCACCATCACCCGAACGGTCGTCTCCGACAGCTCCGCACGCAACGCGTCGGAGAAGCCGCGTACCGCGTGTTTCGAAAGGCAGTACGACGTCTGCCTGCCGATCGACATGAGGCCGAAGATGCTCGACACGTTGACGATCTGCGCCTCCGGCTCGCGCAGCAGAAACGGCAGGAAGGTGCGGCATCCGTGAATCACGCCCCACACATTCACGCCGAGGATCCATTCGAGATCGTGCAGCGAAGTCTCGTGCAGCTTTCCGACGAGGGCGACACCCGCGTTGTTGAACAGAATCTGCACGCCGCCGTGCGCGGCCACGACGTCCGTTGCGAACTGCTCCATCTGCGTCGCGCTCGAGACGTCGACGACATGCGTCGTCACGCGCGTCGGCGGCGGCATTTCCGCGGCCAGCCGGGTCAGACCTGCTTCATCCACGTCCGCGGCCGCGATGCTGCAGCCGCGGTTCGCGAGCTCCAGCGCGAGCGCGCGTCCGAGCCCGTTCGCCGCGCCCGTCACCACCGCCACACGGCCGCGCAGATCACGCATGACTCACCTCCAGAGCTCTCGACGCCGCCGCGCGCTGCACGAGACGCATCGGCATTCCGCCTTTCGGTTGCAGCGTGATCATCGGCACCAGTTCCGGCGTTGCACGTCCGACCGCGCGCGGTGCGAACGCATGCGCGATCGCGGCGATGAGCAGCGGCCCTTCCAGCTCCGCGAGCGCCTGTCCGACGCATTGCCGGTTGCCGCCGCCGTACGGGAAATAGGCGAAGCGCGGACGCGCCGCCGCCGCGTGCGGCAGAAAGCGATCGGGATCGAAGCGTAGCGGATCGGGATACCAGCGTGGATCGCGATGCACGAGAAACGCGGGCGTCCAGAACATGTCGCCGCGTTTCACGGGACGGCCGTTGATCTCGTCCTCCGTCGCGGCCTGCCGTCCATTCACCCACACCGGCGGATAGAGACGCATCGACTCGCGCATCACAGTCATCGTGTACGGCAGTCGCGGCTGCAGTGACGCGTCGAACGGGCCGTCGCCGAGCACGTTGTCGACCTCTTCGTGCAGCGCGCGCTCCGCGTCCAGATTCTGCGCGAGCAGATGCCACGTCCAGGTGAGCATGCACGCGAGCGTCTCGTGTCCTGCCGCGAGCAGCGTGACGATCTCGTCGCGCGCGGCGGTCGCGTCGAGCGGCTCGCATCCCGGCGGCAGCTCGCCGTAGCCGAGGAGCACGGAGAGCACGTCGCCGCGATCGCCGGGACGCGCGAGCCGTTCCGCGATCACCTTTCCGATCGTCGCGTCGATCCGCGCCGACGCGGCGCGCAGGCGGCGATTCGCACGCGTCGGGATGAACGACGCGCGCCCGAGCAGACTGGCGTCGAAATGCGTCGCCGCATCGTTCGTCGTCGCGATGTCCGCGCCGAGGATCAGCGTTTCGTCGTCCGGAAGATCGCGAAAAAGAATGTCGCGGATGATCAGCAACGTCAGCACCGTCATCTCGTGATGAATGTCGATGACCGGATCGTCCGACGCGCGCCAGCGCCGCACCCATTCGTCCACCCGCTTCGCCACGTCGCTCGCGTAGCGATCGAGCCGCTTGCGCGTGAACGCGGCATAGACGATTCGGCGGCGGGATCGATGCACGTCGCCGTCCGAAAGAATCAGGCCGTTGCCGAGCACGCGGCGAAGGTGCGTCCATTCCGGCTCGCCGCGCTCGTACTTTGCCTGCTGCTCCACCATCACGTGCTGGATCGCGGCCGGGTCGCTGAGGATGAAGAAGCCGAACGGGCCGAGCAGGCGCAGGCGGAGGTAATCGCCGTGCCGCTCCTTCGCCAGCGACAGCTCGCGCACGAGCGCCGGACGGAAGCCCTCGGCGATTGCGCGAATGAGATCGATCTGATGCGTTGCCCACGCGGTCATGCGCCCTCCGGCACGTGTGTCGCCGCGAGCGGCGTGGTCAGGCCGCACGCGCGCATGTAGTGTTCGAGCAGTCGCGGCAACGCGCCGCGCAGCACCGCGCGCACCGCTGCATTGCGGTGCGTGGCCACGTACGCGAGCGGCACGAGCGCGCATCCGAGCTCCCGCTTCACGCCATACGTCGACTGGCAGAACGAGATCGCCGCGTATCGCCGATCGATCGCGTGGCGGATCGCCTCGTAGTGCATCGCAAAGTACGCGAACGAATCGCGTGCACGCGTGTAGTCGAGCCCCACGCGCAACGCGATCGCTTCACCGTCGTGCGCGGTGACGAGGAGAAAGCCGGCGAGTGTGTTGCCGTCGAAACAGGTCACCAGCGACGTCTCCGGCCAGTGCGCCGCTTCCGCGAAAAAGCGAGCGTCGACGCGGTCCAGCCGCACCTTCGCGCGGCGAAGCACGTTCGCGTACAGCACCTCCAGCCGAGGTGCCAGCGCCGCGAAATCGTCGAGCACTTCGAGGCGCAGTCCCGACGCCGCGAAACGTCGCAATTTGCTTCTCGCGTTGCGGCGCGCCGCCGAAGGAAGCGCGGCGAGATAGTCGTCGAACGTCGCGTATCCGAGCGTGAGGCGTGTATCGGGCAGCGACGCGAATGCGAACGAATCTTCATCCGCGAGCTGCATCGCCTGCCGCGGCGAGAGGTCTTTCAAAATCAGCCACGGCAGTCCGAGCTGCGATGCGGTCTCGCGCAACTTCGCGGCGATGGCGGGGCCGTAACGGACGTCCGGCCAGCCGGTGCCGATCGGGTTGCCGGCGAACAGCACGCCGATCGTGAGCAACCGCGGCAACACGGTTCTCAAACTCGCCATCGATCGATCGAGCCAGCCGCCGCCACCGGCATCGAGCGGATAGGCGCGGAACCAGAAGAACGGCACGATCGCACGCACCACGTCGTCCTCGCGCACGATCAGGTAGCGCATTCCGTCCGCACCGAAACCGGCGCGTTCGAACGACGCGAATGCGCCGCGCTGCCACAGCGGATTCGTCGACGCGCAGGCGCGCTCCCAGTCGTGCGGCGCGATGTTCTCGACGGAATCGGCGAAGGTGATGTCGATCATTCGATGCGCAGCTCCGCTCCTGCGAGATAGCGGGCCACGCCGCGCGCGGTGGCCAGCCTCGACGGCGGATGAAAACTGAGCGCGCGCGATGCGGCGAGCAGATACGCGACGTCACCCGACGAGATGAAGCTCATTCCGCCGAGGAGCTCGGCGACGAGCGAAGAGGCCTCGTGAATTGACGACTGAATCGAGCCGCGAATCAGCAACAGCCGCGCGAGCTCGTCGCCGCCGCGCGCGCCGCCGTCCATCGCCAGCGCGATCGTCTCGAGCGCGGCCATCGACGCCTCGACGCCGCTCGCGGCACGGATCGCATCGACCGCCGCAACGCTCGTTTTTTCGAGCACCCGCTCGACCAGCGCGCTGGCGATGCCGATGTACGAGGCGGTGATCAGCAGCTCGAACCAGAGGAAGCCGCTCGTCTGCACGTCGTCCATCTGCTCGGGCGAGCCGGCGCGAAATGCGAGGCGGTCGGGCACGAGCACGCCGTCGAGCACGACCTCGTCGCTTTCGGCGCCGCCGAGAACCGGCGTGCTCCAAAACGGCTTGCGCGAAAGGCCTTCACTCTCCGCCGGGATCAGCACCACGAACAGCTCCGCGCCGTCGACGACGCTCGCGGTGAGCAAGTCCATCGACCAGGCGAGGCTGCATGGTTTTTTGCTGCCGGTGATGCGCAGGCCATCAGCAGTTCGCGCGACGCGCATCGCCGGCGCGAGGATGCTCTGGCCGCTCACCCCTTCCGAAAAGCCGGAAGCGACGAGCAGCCTGCGCGAGGCGATGCCTTCGAGCAGAAGGCCTTCGAGACCGGTGCCGCGCTCCGCCATCTCCACGACGGTTGCGACGGAGAAGTGATGCATCGCGCTCGCAACCGCGAGCGACGGCGCGCGGCTGCCGATGGCGCGCTGCACGCGCACGGCGTCGAGCGCGCTCGCGCCGCGACCGCGCCATTTCGACGGAATCAGCAGATTCCCGGCGCCGCTGGTGCGGAACCATTCGATCGCCGGCGAGCGCGCCACTTCAACGTTCGCGAGCACGCACGATGCGAGAGCGTCCGCGAGCTCCGGAAAGTACGCGGTCAGCGCCGCACGCTCGCGTGCGAGGAAACGACGC
>DASVRB010000677.1:0-6135 GCA_036388835.1 Thermoanaerobaculia bacterium
CTCCTACCCCACCGGCGGCCCGACATACCGAGCGCGCGGGCGGATCAGCGTGTCGACCGCGTACTGTTCGATCGCATGTGCGATCCAGCCGATCGTTCGGCCGATGGCGAAGAGCGTCAGTGCCGAGCCGCGCGGGAGGGCGAGCGCGCGCTCGATCGTGACCAGGGCGAAATCGAGCGTCGGCGCTTCGCCGATCACGCTCTCCGCCGCTTCGACGAACGCGCGGGCGAACGTCAGCTCCTTCGACTTCGGCAGCATGTCGAGCAGCAGCGCGGCGCGCGGATCGCCGTTCGGATAGAGCTGATGGCCGAAGCCGTCGAGCTGCTCGCCGCGACGCATTCGTTCGGCGAGCGCGGTGCGCAGATCGCGCGCGCGGCGCAGCTCGTCCCACAACGCCGCGACGCGTGCCGTCGCGCCGCCGTGGCGCGTCCCTTCGAGCGCGGCCAGGCCGGCGAGCACCACCGCGTACGGATTCGAGGCCGCCGAGGCGACGCAGCGGGCCGTGAACGCCGAGACGTTCAGCTCGTGATCCGCGCAGGCGATGAGCGCGGCGCGGAGAATCGCGGGCGCGTGCTTCGCCTTCGGAGCCCAGGCGCGCGCGAGCGTCTCCTCGACCGTTGCTTCGAGCTCCTGCGACTCCGCGGCCACGCTGGTCAACAGATTGACGACCCGCCAGCCGGTCTGCGCCACGCTGCGCGGACGGAGATCGAGGCCGAGCGGATCGCGCGCGGCGACGAGAGGCAGCACCGACTGCGCGCGATTGATGAATGGCAGCGCCGCGGCGCCGGGCGCGCCGGAGACCACGTGCAGCGGCGTGTCGAACACGTCCGCCTCGAACGAGCCGGTCCAGATCAGCGCCGCCACCTCTTCCAGCGAACGCTCGCGCGCGAGCGCGCACGCGTCCTGGCCGCGGTAGTAGAGCTTTCCGTCCGCAATGAGCGTGATGGCCGACTCGAGGATCGGCACGCCCCAGCGCAGCGCGTGCGCGGCGGCCTTCTCCGGATTGCGTCGCTCCTCCGCGCGAACGCGCAGGCGCTCGACGTCCTCGCGCGCGTAGCGGCGCTCGCGCGGCTTCCCCGGCACCGGCTCCGAGCGGACGTAGCCGCGGCTCACGTACGCGTAGAGCGTGGCCCGATTCACGTTCAGCAGCTTCGTCGCCTTCGCGGCGTCCAGCCATTCCGTCCTGCGCGGCATCTTGTATTGATTATACGATCAATGTTGACACCAGCGTGTACTCAACTTAGGTTCATGCCCATGAACAACGGACTCGAAGGTGTGGTCGCCGCGGAGACGCGGCTCAGCATGGTGGAGGGCGAGCGCGGCGAACTGGTGATCGGCGGTTACCGCGTGGAAGAGCTTTCGAACGCGACGTTCGAGCGGACGGTGTCGCTGCTCTGGGGCGTGGCCGGCTTCGACGGAGAGTTGAAGACGATGCCGCTGCCGCCGCGCACGGGCGCGCTCCTGCGCAGTGCAGCCGAGGCACGGGTAGAGGTGATGGACGCGCTGCGAATGGCCGTTGCGACGTTGCACGCAAACGACGATGGCGAGGCCGCGCGGCTGCTGGTCGGCTCGTGCCCGACCATCGTCGCCACGTACTGGCGCCTGCTGCACGATCGCGAGCCGCTCGAGCCGCGGGCGGACCTCGGCTTTGCGGCGAATTACCTCTACATGCTCACCGGCAGCGTGCCGCACGAGGAGCTGGTGCGCGGGCTGGAGACGTACCTCAACACCGTCGTCGACCACGGCCTCAACGCCTCGACCTTCGCGGCGCGCGTGATCGCCTCGACCGGCTCCGACTTTGTCTCCGCCATCACCGGCGCGATCGGCGCGCTCAAAGGACCGCTGCACGGCGGCGCGCCGGGACCGGCGCTCGACATGGTCTTCGAGATCGGCGACCTCGCCCGCGCCGAAGAAGTACTGCAGCGCAAGATCGCCGCGGGCGAGCGGCTGATGGGCTTCGGCCACCGCGTCTATAAAGTGCGCGACCCGCGCGCCGACGTCCTCGCGGCCGCCGCCGCACGGATGTTCACGCGCGCCGGCGACATGCATCTGTACGACCTCGCGCGCGGCGTGGAACAGGTCGCGCTGCGGCTGCTCGAAGCGCACAAACCGGGACGCAAACTGCAGACGAACGTCGAGTTCTACACCGCGCTGCTGCTGCACGGACTGGGACTCGAGGTCCCGCTCTTCACTCCGACCTTCGCCATCGGCCGCGTCGCCGGCTGGACGGCCCACTGCTTCGAGCAGCGCCGCGTCGGCAGGATCATTCGGCCGCAGAGTGTGTATGTCGGAGCAATGCCGGTCGGGTAGCGAAAACGCCCGCTCCCCCGTCATCCTGAGCGGAGCGAAGGATCTCAGAATGCGACGGCCGTCGCGGCTGAGATCCTTCGCTAACGCTCAGGATGACGGGGAGGGCGGTCTGCCTCACGGCTCGGCGGGCTGACGCCCGCCGCTCCACCACTTCCCGCGTAAACCTCTCCTCCCCTCCGCCGTACCACCAACCGGGAGGCGCTCATGTTCGAGTTGATGGCGTTGTTCGCGGTGCTGGCGGTTGGGGGCGTGGCGTTCGTGGCGGCGATCGCGCTCGTGAAGCTGACGATCAGGCTGGTGCTGTTGCCGTTCAAGCTGCTCATGCTCCCGATCGCGGCGGTGCTGGTCGTCGCAAAGTTCGCGTTCCTGGCGACGCTCGCGTTGACGGCGGGCGTGGTGGTGGTCACGATCGCGTGCGCGGTGCTCATCCCGATGCTGATCGTCGGCTCGTTCATCGCGTTGCCGATCGCGTTCTTCGCCTCCGCCTCATGACAGGCTGGAGTGCTTCTTGCTGAAAACGAGGCGTGAGTGAGAAAAAGCGGGCCCTGGTGGTCGACGACGACGACCCGATCCGGACCATGCTCGCGAAGGTCGTCGAACGTCAGAATCTCGAAGTGGACACCGCGCGCGATGGCGTCGAAGCGATCGAGCGCATCGATGAAGACGGCTACTCGGTCATCGTGCTCGACATGATGATGCCGCGCGTCGACGGCTACGGAGTGCTGCAGCACATGCAGGCGCACCACCCCGAAAAACTCCGCTGCACCATCATCGCCTCCGCAGTTCCGGAGAGCGAGATCCTCAAGAAATTCGAGATGCCGGTCTACCGGATCCACGCCAAGCCGTTCGACATGAGCCGGCTCATTGAGGACATTCGGGCGTGTACGTTGAAGTGACGCTGCGCGTGAGCGAGTCGTAGTCGCGCTGCGCGCGAGGTGTCGGGTGTCAGGTGTCTGCGGCGTTACGCCTGAGACGATCCGTCAGCCGAGACACCCCAGATACCTGACACCCGATACCCGCGAATCGATGGCGCGCAGCGCTATCGATTTGCGTACTGCTTCTCGTAATAAGCCTTGTACTCCGCGCTGCGTTCTTTGATGGCGCGCCACCACGGCTCGTTCTCGATGTACCAGCGGACGGTGCGCTCGAGGGCGGCGTCAAAGTCGGTGGTCATCGTGAAGCCGAGGCGCTCGAGCTTTGTGGTGTCGACGGAGTAGCGGCGGTCGTGGCCGACGCGGTCGGCGACGCGCTTGATCAGCGTCTCGGGCTTCCCCGTCACCTGCAGGATGCGCTGCGTGATCTCGCGGTTCTCCCGCTCGTTGCCGCCGCCGATGTTGTAGACCTCGGAGTTAGTGCCGTGCTCGATCAGGAAATCGATCGCGGCGCAGTGGTCCTCGACGAACAGCCAGTCGCGCACGTTCCGGCCGTCGCCGTAGAGCGGCAGCGGCAGGTCGTCGATCGCGTTCGTGACGAACAGCGGGATCAGCTTCTCGGGATACTGAAACGGCCCGAAATTGTTCGACGCGCGCGTGATGATCACCGGCATCCCGTACGTCTGCGCGTACGCGTACGCCATCCGGTCGCCGCCCGCTTTCGACGCCGCGTACGGGTTGCGCGGATTGAGCGGATCGTTCTCATTGAAGGAGCCGGTGTCGATCGAGCCGTACACCTCGTCGGTCGAGATCTGCACGAATCGCTTGAGGTTCGGCGCGTTCTTCTTCGCCTCCTCCAGCAGCACGAGGACACCGTGCACGTCGGTCTGGATGAACGTGCCGGCTTCCATCAATGAACGATCGACGTGCGTCTCAGCCGCGAAGTTCACGACCACGTCGACGCCGGTGCCATCGGCCCCCTTGTACGCCTCGGCGACGTCTTCGGGATTGGCGATGTCGCCCTGCACGAAGCGATAGTTTTTCTGCCCCTCGTATTCGGCCAGATTTTCGCGGATGCCGGCGTACGTCAGCTTGTCGAGATTCACGACAGAGGCGGCGTCGCCGTATTTCCGGAAGATGTATCGGATGAAGTTCGAACCAATGAATCCGGCACCGCCGGTGACGAGGTAACGCATGCGGCGCGAATCCTACTAAAATCCCGCCCCCCATGCGCGCACCCGTATTCCGCGAGCTTCGCGAGCTGCTTCGACTCGCCGCACCGCTTGCCGCGGCGCAGGCGGGCACGCAGCTCATGGGTCTCGTCGACGTCGCGGTGCTCGGCCGTCTCGGCGCGCGCGAGATCGCCGGCTCCGGCCTCGCGAACGCGATCTTCTTCGCCTTTTCGATCATGGGCATGGGTCTGGTGATGGGAGTCGATCCGCTGATGTCGCAGGCCATCGGCGCGGGCGATCGTTTGCGTGCGCGGCGCGTGTTGTGGCAGGGACTTTGGCTCGCGCTCGTCGTCGCGATCGCGCTGACGCTCGTGCTGCTCGGCGCGGTCGTGGCGCTGCCGTACATCGGGTCGGAGGCGGAGCTGATCGAGCCGGCGAGCGCGTACCTGCTCGTGCGCGCGGCGGGCGTCCTCCCCTTCCTCGCCTTCTTCGTCGTCCGCTCGTATCTGCAGGCGGTCGGCGTGACGCGGCCACTGCTCGTCTCGATGGTGGTGGCGAACGTCTTCAATCTCGCGGCGGACATCCTGTTCGTGTTCGGCGGAACGGTGCTGCCGGAGTGGGCCGGGCCGTTGCGCGCATTTCCGGCGATGGGTGTGGCCGGCGCGGCGCTGGCGACGGTGTTGTGCACGATCGTGCAGCTCGCGATCGTCGTGCACGCGGTCACGAAGATCAAAGTCGAGACGGTCGATCATCGCTGGGACACGGTCGAGATCAAACGCGCTGCGACGGTCGGGTGGCCGCTGGCGCTGCAGATGGGGGCGGAGATCGGCGTGTTCGCGCTGGTGGGCGTGCTCGCCTCGCGCCTCGGCACGCTGCACCTCGCGGCGCACCAGCTCGTGATCGGCCTGGCGTCGTTCACCTTCACTGTGTCACTCGGCATCGCGGCCGCCGCATCGGTGCGTGTGGGAATGGGAATCGGCTCGCGTGACATCGCGGCGACACGCATCGCCGGACGCGTCGCGTTCCTCGGCGGCGCGATCGTGATGGGTCTCAGCGCGCTCGCATTCGCGATCTTTCCGCGCGCGATCGCGCGACTGGTCACCGATCAGGAGAACGTAATCCTCGCCGCGCTGCCGCTCATGCTCGTGGCGGCGGTGTTCCAGTTGTCGGACGGCGTGCAGGCGATCGGCGCCGGCGTGCTGCGCGGTGCGGGCGATACGAAGTTTGCGTTCTACGCA
Source organism: Thermoanaerobaculia bacterium (assembly GCA_036388835.1). Classification (GTDB taxonomy): domain Bacteria; phylum Acidobacteriota; class Thermoanaerobaculia; order Gp7-AA8; family Gp7-AA8; genus QHVT01. The sequence goes on from DASVRB010000677.1 coordinate 5,593, forward strand.
AACATCATCGGCCACTGGGTGGTCGGCTTCCCGATCGCGCTCCTCCTCGGCTTCCGCGCCGGCATGGGCATCGTCGGATTGTGGTGGGGATTGTGCGCGGGACTGACGGTCGTGGCGGTGTTGCTGTTCGTGCGGTTCGAGAAGTTGTCGCGGACCGCAATCGCGCCGGTGTAGGAGTGCGGCGGCGAAGCTGCCGCTTCGCCGTGCAGAGCGGTGGCTGTGCCACCGCACTCCTAGATCAGTAAATGTTCCAGTGCCTGGTCAGGTAATCGCTGAACAGGAAAACGAACAGCACCGCGAGCCATAAGAACGACGAAATCACGACGATCCAGGTCATGCGCGGCGAGTGGATGACGTGCATGAACCAGAGGATGACCACCGTCGCTTTGACGATCGCGATGGCCAGGGCGACAGCGGTGTTGAACGCGCCGAGGTCGATGCGCGAGACCCAGACCGTCAGCACGGTCAGGATCATCAGCGCGAAGAAGACGGCAAAGTACATCCCGAGCGGCGCCACGTGGTGCGGCGCGCCGTGCCCGGTGT
>DASVRB010000678.1:0-1649 GCA_036388835.1 Thermoanaerobaculia bacterium
CGAGTATGGAACCCTGAAGCTCGCGCCAATCTGGGACCCGCTGCGCGGCGACCCACGCTTTGATCAGATCGTTGCCTCGCTCGCGCCGAAGCAGTAGCGCATGCGGTGTGGTCGTGCGCTAGACGCGTGCGCTCTCCAGAAGCTCGCCCCACGCCGAAATGGCGGATGGGCGCGGATCATTTCTGCCAACGCCCGTGCTGCTCTTCGGGAATCTCCGGCGGAAACTTCGCGTCGCCTAACCACTCGTAACGTGCGTCTGCCTCCGGTGTAAAGGCGATGGTCGTCTGGTCTTTCGCGCCCATGCTGCGACCGCGCCGCCAATCCTCAGCGCACGGGTCGGGGCGTGGCCACGTCAGCGAGTTCGCTGAGGACAGCGGACGCTACAACGCGCTATTGCTGCGCTTTAACGCGGAGTGATTTCGACGTCATCGACTACGGCGCGCTCGTTGGCTCCTGCCGTGCGGGCGCTGATGCCGAACTGGTCGCCAGTCTGGAGGCCGAAGCCGGAGATCGCGGCGCCATTGAAGACGGTTGTGCCATTGAAGTTCACGCTCACGCCGCTCGCAGGATCGTAGCTGATCTCCACCGGGACGAGGGCGCCGTTCGTGTAAGGGTTGATTGCGTTGGCGGCAACGTGGGCGCCGTTGACCCAGAGGTGAATGCCGATGTTCGCATTCGCAGAGCCGTTGTCGTAGGTGTCGAACCCGACCGCGAGATGATGCGCCGTCGCGGGCCCGGTTTCGCCCCACGCGCCGCTGCCGAGATCACCGACGGCGAAGTTGGCGCCGTCGGCCGGCAATCCGGTTGTGGTGGGGCCGAGCGCGAGTTTGAAGCGCGCGGTGAAGCCGCTCACGTGCGATCCGAGCGCGATGCCGCTGAAGGTAACCGCGCCCGCCTGGCCGCCCTGCGTGTCGGTCAACTGCACGGATTGGTTCAGCCATTGCGCATTGCCGCGCAAAGCCGCGGGGCCAAGGGCGGCGTTGAAGTCGTTGAAGTAAACATCCAGCCCGAGCACCCGCACCCGACCGAAACGTCTCTCCGCGACAGTGGGATCAGTGATGGTGACGCGTTCCCATGTAGCGTCGATCGAGACGACGCTCGCATTCGTCAGGCTGAGCGCGCTCCAGCTCATCAGGTCGGGTCCGGTCTCGACGATGTAGGCAATGCCAGCGTTGCTGGACACCTTTCGTCTAACGAATTCAATCACGAGGCGGCGCTGGCCGTCGTAGGCGACGCGTGGCAAGCCAGCGGTGCCGTTCGGAGCGAGCGTGCTTGCGTTTGGCTTTGCGAGATCGCCGGCGTGCGACGCGAGGTTGAAGGCGTACTTGAGCAGGTTCGTCACGCCATCGCCGGCTGGGGTGGCGAGGTCTTGCGAGCCATCGGCGGGCAGGCCATGAAGATTCCGCCAGAAGGGCAGCGGCGTAAGGACGGTGTAGCTGGTGGAAGCGACCGGCGAAGCGAGCCAGCCGCGGTCGTAGGCGATCGCTTTCACCGCGGTACTTCCACGCGTGAGAGTGAACGCGCCGGCATAGATCTGGCCGTTGCTCGCGGAAGGCGTGCTGCCATCGAGCGTATAACGCACGGTCGTATTCGCACTCGTGCTCGTGATGCTCACCTGCACGTTGTCCTGATACGTGCCTCCGAGCGGG
>DASVRB010000679.1:0-10521 GCA_036388835.1 Thermoanaerobaculia bacterium
GGCCCGCCGGAGGCCTCTGGTCGTCTCCGTCGGCCTATTTCGGAATCATTTGCTTCAGCCGCGTGAAGTAATCCGATCCAGACAGCCACTGCCCGCCGTCGATCACGAAATTCTCGCCCGTCATGTACGACGAAAAATCCGAGAGGAGATACGACGCGGCCTGCGCGATCTCTTCGAGACTCGCAAAGCGGCGCAGCGGGATCGTCTTGCGGATCCCCTCCATGATCATCGGATCGGGGAACAGCCGTTCCGCCGCGCCGGGCGTGTCGACCGGGCCGGGTGCAATCGCGTTGACGCGGATCTTGTGGCGCGCCCATTCGACCGCCAGTGTGCGCGTGAGTGCGAGCACGCCCGCTTTCGCGCTCGCGGAGTGAATCACCCCTGCGCCGCCGGTCCACGCGTAGTTCGCGATCACGTTCAGCATCACGCCGCCCGTCTTCTTCTCGATCATTCGTTTGCCGACCGCGCTCGTGCAGTAGAACGTGCCGTTGAGCACGATGCCGATGACCGTGTTCCAGCCATTCACCGACAACTGCTCGGCCGGCACGATGAAATTGCCGGCAGCGTTGTTCATCAGAAAATCGATGCGACCAAAATCGCCGTCGACTTTCGCGGCCATCGCTTCAACCGCTTCCGAATCACGCACGTCGAGCACGTGATAGTGCGCCGCATCGGCACGCCCCGTCTCCGAGCGGATCTGTTCGACGGCCGGCCCGAGCTTCTGTTCCTTCCGGCTGGCGATGACCACGCGCGCCCCAAGCCGCGCCAGCTCGCGCGCAACCGCAAACCCGATTCCCGTCGCGCCGCCGGTAATGATCCCGGTGCGCCCCTCGAATGTCTTTTCTGGAAGCATTGGACCGACTCCTCTAAATCAACTTCAACCCGGCAGCTTCGAAGTGGCGGAAGTCGCGATCATATGTGATGAGAGGAATGTCGTGGTCGATGCACGACTGCGCGATCAGGACGTCCGGCAGCTTGGCCTTCAGCCCGGCGCGGATCACTTCAGCGCGCAGCAGACCGGCACGTTCCCAATAGCCGGTGCGAATCGGGAGAAGCGGGAAGCTCACGATGATTTCGCGAGTGGGATCCGGCAGCGCGGGATCGCTCAGCAACTCCGTCAGAACCGGCGGCGGGAAGTAGACGAGATCCGTTTCGAGCGCTTCAGCAAACCGGTCGGTGAAATCGTCGATGACGCCGCGCAGAAAACGGATGAACGCACTCGTGTCTACTGCAATCAATCCTCATCCTCGCGCAGCCGGCGGTAGAACGCGCTGTCGAGCTGCACGTGGCCGCGCATCGCCAGCACCTGCCGGTACAAGCCCTGCCGAGCCGCCTCTTCGCCGCGCGGCATTGCCTCCGCGCGCGCGACTGCCTTCTGCTCGGCGGTCAGTTCGACCCTGCGATACGCAGCCCACGGACGCGGCGAATGATCAGGCTTCTCGTATTTCGTTCCCACACCGATATTCTCCCTCGGCACTCCTATAATCGCTACTTCCATGAAATCCGCGGTGGCCTTGCTCCTGGTCGTGATCGCGCTCGTCGCCTGTTCTGACGACGACGCGCCGAAACCGGTCAGCGAGCCGGGCGAGAAGCTCTACAGCGTGAAGGGTGTGATCCTCTCGCGCGACGCCGATGCGAACAGCGTTTTCATGGATCACGAGGCGATTCCCGGCTTCATGGAAGCGATGAAGATGGACTACGCCGTGCGCGGCACCGAGGTCGCGGCGCTGCCGCCCGACAACAGCCGGGTCGAGGCGCGGCTGCACGTCACCGATCGCGCGTACTGGATCACCGACGTCAAACGATTGCCGTGACGGACGAGAGACGCCACTTCCAGCGACTGACGCTCGTCGAGCCGATCGACGCGTGGTTCGGCGACTTCGCGGTGCGGCTGATCGACGTCAGCGCGAGCGGCGCGCTCGTCGAATCGGAGGACGAGTCGATCCCGCCGCAGTCACGCGCGCTGCTTCGTTTCTGGTGGCGCGGCGAGCACCTCGAGATCATGGCCGAGACGCGGCGCACCACCGACTCACGCTCCGGCCTCCGCTTCCTCGAATCGAACGACACACTCTGCGCGCTGATCGCCAGCTCCGCGACCGAGATGCTGCTCGCGCTCGAAGCGAACGCGCGCGGCGACCGCGAGGCGAACGTCATCGGCGACGAGACCATCACCGCCGCATGGCGCCGTCCTGCCTCCGGCTTCATCCGCTGGATCTTCGGCGCGGCCGGCTGGACGTCGGAGAAAAGCACCACGTCCGAGCAGCCGCCGGACGGCTTCACCATCGCTGCCGCCGAGCCGGAAGAGCAGGTCGCGCTGCTCTGCCGCACGTACGAATCGGGTGACACCGAGGCGCGGCAATTGACGAGGATGCTCGCGGAACTGAGCGTCGCCGCTAGCGCATAGACAACAGCAGCACCGGCGCCTGCGCCCCTTCTTCGATGCGCGTCACCCCCTGCTCCACGATGGCCAGTCCGTTCGCGTTGAGCATCGACGTCAGCGAGCCAGAGCCCTGCGCCGTGAGCGGACGCGCGACCAGTTCGCCGTCGACCGCATCGACCTGCACGCGCACGTACACGCGGCGATCGCCGAGCGACTTCAGCGGCGACAACATACGCATGCGCACTGCCGGTGCGAACAGACGCCCTTCCTCACCGGCGTACCTGCGCAGTGCCGGACGGACGAAGAGATGGAAGGAGACAAAGCAGGAGACAGGATTTCCCGGCAGCCCGAAGATCAGCCGGTCGTTGAAGCGCGAGAGCACCACCGGCTTCCCCGGCTTCATGGCCACGCGCCAGAACTTCGTCTCAGCGCCGATGGCCTCCAGCGCCTCCTTCACAAAGTCGAACGCGCCGACCGAGACGCCGCCGGACGAGATCACAAAGTCGGATTCGAGTGCCGTCTGCAGCGCCGCGATGGTCGCGTCGCGCGTATCGCGCACGATGCCGAGAGGGCGTGCAATCGCGCCTGCTTCGCGCACGAGTGCGGCGAGAAGAGGACCGTTCGTGTTCACGATCTGCCCGGCTTCCCGCGCGGTGCCGGCGTCCACCAGCTCGTCGCCGGTCGACAGAATCGCCACCGTCGGACGACGACCGACGTGGATGGCCATCTTCTGCACCGACGCGAGCACCGCCAGTTCCGCGGGACCGATGATGCTGCCGGCGCGCAGCACCAGATCGCCGCTGCGCATGTCCTCGCCGCGGCGGCGCACGTTCGCCCCTCGGCGGAGTGTTTTGTGGATCGTGACGGTCTCCATCCCGGCATCCGTCAGCTCGACCTGCACGACCGTGTCCGCGCCTTCCGGAACATACGCGCCGGTCATGATGCGCATGGCCGTTCCGGGCGCGAGCGGATGGGTGGAAGGATGTCCGGCCGGAATGTCGCCCGCCACCGGCAGCCGCACCGGCGCGTCCGCGATCTCCTCCGCGCGCACCGCGTAACCGTCCATCGCGCTGTTGTCGAACGGCGGCAGATCGTGCGTCGCAAATACGTCTTCGCGCAGCACGCGGCCGTGCGCCTCGCCCAACGCAACGCTCTCGACAGGCCCCGGCACCACCTCCGCCATCACCCGCGCCTGCGCTTCTTCGACCTGCAGCATCGCCCGCGGATGGTAGCCCGCCTGCACCACGTCGGGCTCCCATAGAATCAGCTTTGCAAGGGAGCCCATCCATGACTGCAACATTGCCGGCGCAAGCGCAGGCACACGCATCCCGTACCGACCGCATTCCGGTGGCGATCCTCGGCGCCACCGGTTCCGTCGGACAACGTTTCATCCAGCTCCTCGAGCGGCACCCCTGGTTCCGCGTGCACGAAGTCGTGGCCTCGGATCGCAGCGCCGGCAAGACCTTCATCGACGCGGCCGACTGGCGCCTCGACACGCTGGTGCCGGATGACGTGGCGGGCCTCACCGTCAAATCGCTCGGCGTCGCGCTCGAGTCGCGGCTGGTCTTCTCCGGACTCGATTCATCCGTGGCCGGCGAGGCGGAGGATGAGTACGCGAATCGCGGCTGCGCCGTCATTTCGAATTCGAAGAATCACCGCATGGCGCCCGACGTCCCGCTGCTGATCCCGGAGATCAACGCGAGCCATTTGGATGCGGTCGAGCAGCAGCGCGCGCGCCGCAACTCGCGCGGCTACATCGTCACGAACCCGAACTGCTCGGTGATGGGCCTCGCCATCGCGCTCGCGCCGATCCACCGCGCGTTCCGCGTCGAAGCGGTTCACGTCACGACCATGCAGGCCATCAGCGGCGCGGGCTACGCGGGCGTGCCGTCGTACGCAATTCTCGACAACGTGATCCCGTACATCGGCGGCGGCGAGGAAGAGAAGATCGAAGCGGAGCCGCGCAAGATCCTCGGCGACTGGAGCGACGCACGCTTCAGCGATGCGCCGATCCGCATCTCCGCGCAGGTGAATCGCGTTCCCACCATCGACGGGCATCTGATGACGGTCTCGGCGCGCACGCGCGACAAGGCCTCGCTCGACGAGATCCGCGACGCGCTCGAATCGTTCACCGGCGAACCACAGCGCCTCGCACTGCCATCCGCGCCGCAACGCCCCATCCACTATCTCGACTCTCCCGACCGCCCGCAGCCGCGGCTCGACCGCGACCGCGAGCGCGGCATGGCCGTCTCCGTCGGCCGCCTCCGCCCCTGCCCCCTCCTCGACTTTCGCCTCGTCGCCCTCGTCCACAACACCATCCGCGGCGCCGCCGGCGCAGCCGTGTTGAACGCGGAGCTGCTCGAGGCGAGGGGGATGCTGTGATCGTTGTCGGTTCTGGGTTGTCAGTTGTTCGTGACGCATCGAGGTGGCGGCATGTATCGAGTCTTCGCCCAGCCGAAAAGCCGCAGACGACCGACAGCCGACAACCGACAACGCGCGACGGAGTCGCGCCATGATCGTCATCAAATTCGGCGGCACTTCCGTCGGCGATGCGGACCGCGTGGCGAATGCGATTGAGATCGTTGCGGTGCGGCGGCATTTGAAGCCGGTGATCGTCGTCTCGGCGTTGTCGGGCGTGACGAACGAATTGGTGGCGGCGAGCGAGGCGGCGTGTGCGCAGGATCCTGAACGCGTGGCGGAGATCATCGCGCGCGTGCGGTTGCGGCATGAGGAAGTCGCGCTGCGGCTGGTGCAGCAAAAGTCGGATTTTCTCGATGCGTTTCTGCGGCAGCTCGACAAGCAGATCGAGGAGATTCAGACCATCCTGCGCGGCATCGCCCTCCTCGGCGAGATCACGATGCGCGCGCGCGACAAAGTCATGGCCATCGGCGAGAAGCTCTCGTCCGTGCTCTTCGCCTACACCATGATGATGCGCGCGCTGCCGGGCGAGCACGTGCACTCCGAAGAGGTGATCTGGACCGACGACAATTTCTGCGGCGCGTCGCCACGCATGGACCTCACCCGCGAGCACGCACGCCGCGTGCTGCTGCCGCTGCTCGAGCGCAATCGCATCCCGGTCATGGGTGGCTTCATCGGACGCACCGAATCGGGCGCGACGACGACCCTCGGCCGCAACGGTTCTGATTACAGCGCCGCCATCGTCGCCGCGGCCATCGATGCCGACGAGGTGCAGATCTGGACCGACGTCGATGGCCTCCTGACCTGCGATCCGCGCCTGGTGCCCGACGCGCGCGTCATCGATCTACTGTCGTTCGAAGAAGCGGCGGAGCTCGCACAATTCGGCGCGAAACTGCATCCCAAAACGCTGGAGCCGGCGGTGGCGGCGAACGTGCCGGTGCGCGTGCTCAACACGCACAACCCCGCCTCACCCGGCACGCTCATCACGCGCGAAGGGGCGAATGCGTCCGCCGGCCCGCGCTCGATCGCCCGCAAAAAAGGGGTGGCCATGGTGCACGTGAAGTCGAACATGATGCTCGGCACGCACGGCTTCCTCGCGCGCCTCTTCAACGTCTTCGAACAGCTCGCGATCTCGGTCGACCTCATCGCCACCTCGGAAGTGTCGGTGACGGTGACGATCGACGAAAAGCAGCGCGTCGACGAATTGCAGGCACGCCTGCAGACGATCGCCGACGAGGTCGACGTCACCGACAATCAATGCATCGTGGCGGTGGTCGGACAGAACCTGATGTCGGATTCGCGGGTCGGCGCGCGCGTGCTGGAGTCGCTCAGCGGCATGCCGGTGAAGATGGTCTCCCTCGGCCGCTCCGGTCTCAATCTCAGCATCGTGGTCGATGACGCGAACGCCGATCGGGCGGTGAAGGCGATTCACCACGCGCTGTTCGGCGCGGCGGTGGCAGCGTGAAGCTCGCGATTCACGGCTACGGAAAAATGGGGCAGACCATCGAGCGCGTGGCACGCGACGGCGGGCACGAGGTGGTCTCGATTCTCGACAGCGAACGCGACGAGCCGCTGAACGGCGCGGAGGTGCTGATCGACTTCTCGCATGCCTCCGCGCTCGATCGCGCAATTGCCCTCGCCTGCGACAACCGCATCGCGCTCGTGATCGGCACCACCGGCTGGAACGATCGCGTCGAAGAAGTGCGCAAACGCATCGATGACGCCGGGATCGCGTGCGTGTACGCCTCCAACTTTTCGCCCGGCGCGAACGTGATGTTCGCCCTCGCGCGCCGCGCCGGCGAGCTGTTCGCGCGCTTTCCGCAGTACGCCGCCGGCATGGAAGAGCGCCACCACTCGCAGAAGAAAGACGCCCCGAGCGGCACCGCTTTAAAGATCGCGAGCGAAGTGCACGCCGGCAGCGACGGCAAGCTCGACCCACCCATTGCCGCGTCGCGCGTCGGCGCCGAGTTCGGCCTGCACACGCTCTACTTCGACTCCCCCGACGACCTCGTCGAGCTCTCCCACCGCGCCCGCGGCCGCGAAGGCTTCGCAAGAGGCGCGGTGTTTGCGGCAGAGCGCATCCGCGGCCGCAAGGGAATGCTCACGTTCGAAGAGCTGGTGTTCGGAACGAATGAATGAAGAACGCAGAACGCAGAATGGAGAATTTAGAAAGAAGGCCGGTCATCATCACGCGAATCGCCGCAATGCGCCCGTCGCCCGTCCCCCTTTTCTCAATTCTTCATTCTGCGTTCTGCGTTCTGCATTCCGGTTCTCACCCTTCGCCGTGACCCGATAACCGCACAACCCAAGGAGTAATCAAATGTTCAACGGTGTCGGCACCGCACTCATCACCACGTTCACGAGCGACGGCTCGCTCGATGAAGCGGCATTCGGGAAATTCGTCGACTGGCAAATTCAGGAGGGGATCAACTTCCTCGTTCCATGCGGCACGACCGGCGAGAACCCGACGCTCACGCCTGACGAGCATCGCCGCGTGGTCGAGCTCACCGTCAAAACCGCGAACGGCCGCGTGCCGGTGCTCGCCGGCGCCGGCAGCAACTCCACGGCGCGCGCGGTGGAGCTCGCGCAGCAGGCCGTCGATCTCGGCGCCGACGGCATCCTCACCATCACGCCGTACTACAACAAGCCGACGCCCGACGGGCTCCTGCGCCACTTCGCCGCACAGGCCGAGGCTGTGGAGAAGATGCGTGGCGGTTTTCCGATGATCCTGTACAACGTGCCGGGCCGCACGGGCCTCAACATGAGCAGCGACACCACGCTGCGCATCGCGCGCGAAGTCCCGAACGTCGTCGGCGTCAAGGAAGCATCGGCGAACATGGAGCAGATTCTCGCCATCCTGCGCGAGCGCGCCGTCGGCTTCCTCGTTCTCAGCGGTGACGACGCCTGGACGTTGCCGCTCCTCGGCGCGGGCGCCGATGGCGTCATCTCCGTCGCCTCGAACGAAGTGCCGCGCCTGATGCGGCAGCTCGTCGATGAACGAAGCATCGCCGTGCACAACCGTCTCCTGCCTCTGCTCGTCGGAAATTTCATCGAGTCGAATCCCGCGCCGGCCAAAGCGGCCATGAAGATGATGGGCATCATCGAAAGTGATACGTTGCGCCCGCCGCTCGCGCCGATGACCGCAGCCAATCGCGAGCGTCTGCGCGGCATCCTCGAAGAGTGCGGACTCCTTTGATGCGCCGCCAATCGCGCCAGTGAAAACGACGATGCTCACCATCGAAGATCGAGTCAAAGCTCTCGCCGCCGCCGACCGTGTCGAAGCGGTCAAGACCATCGGCCTCTTCCTCACCGAGCTCGAAAAAGGGAGCGTGCGCGCCGCGTTGCGCGACGAAGACGGCGTCTGGAAAGCGCAGCCGTGGGTGAAGGAAGGAATCCTCGCCGCGTTTCGCTTCGGCGTGCTGGCCGAGTTCGCGTCGGGCGCGTTGTCGTTCGTCGACAAAGACACCATTCCACCGCGCCGCTTCAAAGTGCAGGACGGCATTCGCGTCGTCCCCGGCGGCTCGTCGATTCGCCGCGGCGCGTTCATCGCCAAAGGCGTGGTGGTGATGCCGCCCGCATACGTCAACGTCGGCGCGTACGTCGATGAAGAAACGATGATCGATTCGCACGCGCTGGTCGGCTCGTGCGCGCAGATCGGCAAGCGCGTGCATCTCTCCGCGGCCGCGCAGGTCGGCGGCGTGCTCGAGCCGATCGGCAACGTGCCGGTGGTGATCGAAGACGACGTCGTCGTCGGCGGCAACTGCGGCATCTACGAAGGCACCATCGTCCGCTCGCGCGCCGTCATCGGCGCCGGGGTCGTGCTCACCGGCTCCACGCCGGTGTACGACCTCGTGCGCGGCCAGATCTATCGCAAGACGCCGGAGCGGTCGCTCGAGATCCCGTACGGCGCGGTCGTCGTTCCCGGCACGCGCCCGCTCAAAGGCGCGTTCGCGGAGCAGCATGGACTGCAGCTCGCGACGCCGATGATCGTGAAGTATCGCGACGAGAAGACCGACTCCGGAACGGCACTCGAAGAAGCATTGCGGTAGTTCGTCACAAAGCACTCCAACGTCTGCCCGCCGCGTTCGTAGTATCGGACGATGCGAGCCGCCGCACTGTTCCTCCTTCTCCTCGGATGCACCTCCGCGCCTTTGCCGCGCACCGTGCAGCACGCGCCTGAGCAGGCCGCAGCCGAGGTCGAGCTGCCGTATCAGATCGTCCGGCTCGAGAACGGCCTCACCCTCGTCATGCAGCCCGATCGCACGATGCCGCTGGTCGGCGTCGAAGTGTGGACCCGCGGCGGCTCGCGCGAAGAAGGTCCGGGGCAGCACGGCATCGCGCACGTCTTCGAGCACAACCTGCCGTCGTCGGGGCGCTTCCTCGGTAACGCCGAGAATCGCGCGCGGCGCGCGGCCACTGCACGCGCTTCCGGTGCCGGGACGCAGCCCGACTTTTTGCGCTTCTACAACAATGCGTCGCCCGAGGGGCTCGAAGCGATGCTTGGAGCGCTGGCGGATCGGCTCGAGTCCGATCCCGCGAAATTCACCGAGGAAGCGGTGAAGCGCGATCACGACATCGTGATCAGCGAATTGCGGCGCAGCATGGGTCTCGATTGGGACGTCGAAGTGCTGAAACATCTGCATCGCGGCACGTTCGGCGACGACCATCCGTACGGCCATTCCGTGCAGGGATCGGAGGCGGACGTGCGTGCATCCACCGCCGAAACCATGCGCGACTGGCATCGCCGTTTTGCCGGCGCGGCGAACGCGATCGTCTTTCTCGTCGGCAACTTCGACCCCGCGCGTGCGGAGCAGCTCGTGCGGCATCACTTCGGCTCGATCGCACCCGGTGTGCGTACGCCGCGCGCCACCGAGTGGATCCCGCAGGCGCGTGCGCTACGCGAAGTGCTGGAGAAAGAGGTCGCCGGCGAGACCGTTTACCTGCGCTGGCCGGTGCCCGGTTGGGGAAGCGCAGACGGCGAATCTCTGACCTTGCTCGCGCACGTGCTCAACGAGCGTCTCGCGGCAGGCGATGCCGTTGCGCGCATCGAGCTGCACGAGCTCGCGGGGGCGTTCACGTTGCGCGGCCCTGCCGAAGCGCCGATGCGCGCGGAGCTCGAGCGCGTGCTGCGCGACGGCATCACCGGCGCCGAGCTTGCGCGCGTCAAACTGCGCCAGCAGACCGATTTCGTGCGCATGCTGCAGCGTCCCGTCTGGCGCGGCAGCCGCGCCGACGTCCTCGGGTTCGGCCTCATGTTCCGCGGCGACGCCGATCATTACCGGCGTCTGCTCGAACAGGTCGCGAGCGCCACACCCGCAATCGTGAATGACGCCGCGCGCCGCTGGCTCGGACGCGACGGCTACGTGCTGCAGGTCGTGCCGCAGGGTAAACGCACCGCGCTCGCGGCCATCGATCGCAGCGCCACCATCTCTGACGCTGTCGCAACGCGCGTCGAGTTCCCGCGCGTCGAAACGTCCGAGGTCAACGGCGTACGCGTGCTGAAGGTCGAGCGCAACGCCGTCCCGCTCGCGCAGCTCACGTTCGCATTCGATGCCGGCAGCGACGTCGACGCGCTGCGCGCGAACGTCGCACAGAAACTCGCCGACCTCGGCGCCACGGTGGAGACGGAAAACGACGCCGACTTTGCGCTCCTGCACATCTCGGTACTCAGCCGTTATGCGAACAACGCAGCGAACATCGTCTCCAGTGGAGCGGCGGGCTTC
>DASVRB010000680.1:0-4963 GCA_036388835.1 Thermoanaerobaculia bacterium
CCTCCCCGACAATGACCACTGACGTACTTGGAATCGGCCTCACCGGCAAAACGCTCACCGACCTCGAGCGGCGCATCCTTCGCGAGAACACGCCGTATGCAGTCGTGTTGTTCGGGCGGAACATCGGAAGCGTCGGGCAGCTCGGCGAGCTGATCGCCGAGGTGAAATCGCTCGCCGGAAACAACAAACCGCCGCTCTTCATGATTGATGAGGAAGGCGGCCGCGTCGACCGGCTGCGCAGCATCCTGCCGGGCCTGCCGAGCGCGCAGTCGTTCGAAGAAGGGGAGCGCCCGAACGAGTTGTCGGAGTGGTTCGGCAAGGTGATCGGGATGGCGCTGCGCTACTTCGACATCGAGATCGATCTGGCGCCGGTGGTCGACATTCGCGGCGAGATCGCGCCGAAAGGGCTCGAGCGCCGCACGTTCGGCGGCAGTCCGGACGATGTGATCGAGCGCGCCGGCGCGTTCATGCGCGGACTGCACGGCGCCGGCGTCGCCTCCTGCCTCAAGCACTGGCCGGGCATCGGCGAAGGCTCGGCCGATCCGCATTACGGCGCGACGGTGATCGACGTGCCGCTCGATCTGCTGCTCGCGCGCGAGCTCGTCCCGTTCCAGCGCCTCGGCGCGGAGGCGGGGGCGATCATGATCGGCCACGGAACGTATCCGCGCGTGGAAGACGATCCCGATCTTCCGGCCACGCTGAGCTGGCGCCTCACCACCGACCTCCTGCGCAACGCCATCGGCTTCGATGGCATCGCCGTCAGCGACGACATGGAAATGCACGCGGTCTCCGATCTCGGCTCGTACGAGGAGATCACCGAGCGCGCGCTGATGGCCGGCAACGACGTGATCCTCTTCTGCAGCCACATCGAGCGAATCCCCGATCTGCAGTCGTATCTCCGCAGCCGCGTCGACTCGAACCTCAAAGTGCGTGGCCGTTTCGAAGAAGCAGCCCGCCGCTGCGACGTCTTCCGCGATCACTGCGATCGCCTGCGCGCCAACGCCACGGTCCCGGCCACGTGGGACGACGTCGTCGACGAAGCGGAAGCGTTCGTCGCCGAGTTCGAAAGGACCCGCCCCGAGCGCGAGATCATCATCCCGGACGTCGACCGCCGCAAAGGCTCGCGCACGCCAGGGAAGGGACGGACCGGGCGCGAGGAGTGGACGTAGCGCCGCTTTGCGGCGCGTTATCGGTTGTCGGTTATCGGTTGTCTGCGGTGCCTCGGCTTGCGGGGCGCTTAGGGCGCGACTTCACAGGCTGAAAGCGCGCTTCGTGCGACATCCCCCAGGCAACTGACAACTGACAACCGACAACGAACCGCAGGTGCGGCAACTTTTCCCCCCCTCGGTCGTTTACTCTTCGAACCTCGATGCGCATTCGGACTCAGCTCATCCTCGCCGCGTTTGTGCTTGCGGTGGTGCCGCTCGCGGCGATCGTGACGTACTCGTATCACTCGTCGCGGCGTGCGCTGGAGGCGGCGTATCGGCGTGAGGCGGACCGGCTCACGCAGCAGATGGACCGGCGGCTGGCGGGTATTCGCGCGGAGCTCGATCAGCGGATGAACTTCGTTTCCGCGCTCGCGCACGACAACACCGCGGCGGACGTCGGCAACATCGTCACGGTGATGGGTGAGGCGAGCTCGCTCGTCGACGCGCTCGAATACAAGCCACTGCCGCACCAGGCGCTGCGTCCTCCCGATCCGCCGGAACCTGCCGCCGCGCCCGCGCCCGCCGATCCCGCGGCAGAAGCGGATGAAGCCGATGAAGTCGAGGTGGCCGACGCCGAGCCGCCCGAGCCGATGGCGCCGCGCGAGCCAATCGTCATCGAGCTGCCGCCCGTCCCCGAGTTCCCGCGATACGCGATCTCCGAGGAGCAGCAGGAGCTGATCGGTGAGATCGCCAGGCTCGGCGCCGCGCTTTCCAATCGCGAGCTCCCCGAGGATGAGCGGAAAGACCTCCGCGCCGAAATGACCACCGCGCAACGCGAGCTGCGCAAAGTGCTCGAAGCCGATCGCGCCGAGTACCGCGCGCAGATGGCGGAAGCGCAGGCCGCCATGCGCGAGCGGCAACGGCTGATCGAAGAACAGCGGCGCGAGAACGAGCGCATGCGCAGCGGCCAGCCGGCGCCGCCCGCGCCGACCGTGGTCGTCGACGCGAAGCCGAAACCGAAGCCTCCCGCGAAGAAGGTCGCCAGCACAAAAGCAACGGTGCGCGGGACCACTCCGAAAGACATCGCCCAATCCGCCGCGACGGCAAAAAAGACCGCGCTCATCCTTGGCCGCAAATTCGAGGCGCCGGTGCATCAGCAGGGTGAAATCGTCGGCCGCTTCACAGCGCGCATCAGTGCCGAACAGGTCATCCGCCGCGTGCTCGGCAGTGCGGCCGACGACCGCAGCGAGCTGCCGTTCGCGCTCGATCGCGAAGGAACGCTCTACACGCGCAACGAGGTCGAGCGCGCGCAGCTCGACAGACTGCAGATCCCGGCGCGTGTCCGTGCCGGACAGTCGCTGAAAAACATCGAAGGGTGGATCGTCTCGACGTCCGTCGATCCGCCGAGCGGTCTCAAGATCGGCGTCGCACGCGCGGTCGACAATCTCGATGAGCTGCGCAACACGGCCGCACGCAATTTCGGCCTCGGCATGGGCTTGATCGCGCTCGCGCTGATCGGCATCGTCCCGCTGTCGAACCACCTGACCCGCGACGTGAAGCTCGTCACCCTCGGCGCGGACCGCATCGCACACGGCGACCTGATGACGCGCCTGCCAGTGAAGACGAACAACGAGCTCGGGCAGCTCGCGCGCGCATTCAATCGAATGGCCGAGGACCTCAGCATTCAGCAGCAATTGCTGCTCGAACAGGAGCGGACGCGCAAAGAGCAGGAGATGCAGCAGAAGCTGCTCGAGGTCGAGTACGAGCGCAAGTCGGTCGAGCTCGAAGATGCGCGCCGCTTCCAGCTCTCGATGCTGCCGAAAGAAGTGCCGCAGCACGATGAATACAAGATCGCGGTCTTCACCCGTACGGCCACCGAGGTCGGTGGTGATTACTACGACTTCCACGTCGCCGACGGGACGCTGTCGGTCACGATCGGTGATGCCACCGGCCACGGCGCAAAAGCGGGCACGATGGTCACGGTGATCAAGACGCTGTTCGCCGGCTACGAGGCACGCACCGCGCCGGCCGACTTTCTGTTCGACGCGGCCGAGAAGATCAAGCGGATGGAGCTCGGACGGATGGCCATGGCCCTTTCGGTGGGGCGCTTCGATGGACGGACGCTCACGCTCGCGTCGGCCGGTATGCCTCCGGTGCTCATTCATCGTGCCACGAATTCGGCGGTCGAGGAGATCGCACTGGAAGCGACGCCCCTCGGCACGTTCGGCAGTGATTACCCGCAAGCCGAGGCGCGGCTCGAAAGCGGCGATACGGTGCTCTTCCTGACGGACGGATTTCCGGAGCTGATGAACGACGCAGGGCAGCAGCTCGGGTACGTCGGTGCGCTCGACGCCTTCGCGGCCGCCGCGGTCGCGCCGACTCCGGACGGAGTCATCGCGTCGCTCGCGGCAACCGCGCGCCGGTGGCACGGCGATGCGCCTCCGAATGACGACGTGACGTTCGTGGTCGTGCGCGTCGTCTGACAGCCGCGGCGCGGTGATACCGTACGGCGCGTGACTCAGTTGTTCGTGCACTTTGCGAGCGGCGACGCCGCGGAATCACTCGACGGCGTCGAGCTGCCGCCCGGCGAGCTTTTCGGTGCGCTCGCCGAAGCGCTCGAGCTTCCCGATTACTTCGGGCGCAACTGGGATGCCTTCGATGAATGTCTGCGCGAGCTCGAGCGTCCGGTCACGTTGCTCGTGCGCGACGCGGCGACGCGCTGGGAGCGCGAGGGGAAGGCGATGCGCATGCTCGTCGACATCTGGCTCTCCGCCGCCGAGGAGCGTGATGATCTGCAACTCGTGTTCGTGTGGTGATTGATGGCGCGTAGAAAATCGAATCCCGCCGTGCTCGTCGCGTTGATGATCGCGCTCGCCGTCAGCTTCTGGATGCGGCGCGATGATGATGCGCCTGCGATCACTCCCGCGCCCGCGGAGCAGACCGCGAGTGCGCCGGCGCGTGTACCGGAAGCGGCGCCGCGCGAGCAACAGACCAGCACGCGCGATTCGCTTGCGTCACACATTGCGGATGAGCGTGAGCGCGCCGAGGTGCAGAAAACGCTCGAGCTCATCGAGCGCGGCGGACCGTTTCCGCACAAGCAGGACTGCACCGTGTTCGGGAATCGCGAGCGGCGTCTACCGCCGCAACCGCGCGGCTACTACCGCGAGTACACGGTCCGCACGCCGGGCGCGTCGAATCGCGGCGCGCGGCGCATCGTGCGCGGCGATGGTGGCGAGCTCTTTTACACTCGCGATCACTACGACACCTTCATCCGGATCAACTGAACTGACATGCGACCAGCAACGAACGACTATTCGCCAGCTTTTGCCGCCTACATTGCCCTCGTGCCCGAGGATGACGTCCTCTCCGCGATCGAACAGCAGTCCTCGATCACGCAGAAACTGCTCTCCAGCCTCGACGAGACGCGCGCCGCGTTCCGTTACGAGGATGGGAAGTGGAGCGTGAAAGAGGTGATCGGCCACATGGTCGATGCAGAGCGGATCATGGGATACCGCGCCCTCGCCATCGCGCGCGGCGACACGCAGCCGCTGCCGGGATTCGAGGAAGACGATTACGTCCGCAACGCGAACTTCGATTCCTGGCGTCTTGGCGCCCTGTCGGAGGCGTACGCGCTCGCGCGCCGTTCGACCATCATCTTCCTGCAGAACTTGTCGGAGGAAGCGTGGGATCGGCGCGGTACCGCGAACGGCAACCCGGTGACCGTCCGCGCCCTGGCCTGGGTGATCGTCGGCCACGAACGGCATCATTTGAACGTGCTGCGAGAACGGTATCGTCTTTAAGTGGAGCGGCGGGCT
>DASVRB010000681.1:0-16029 GCA_036388835.1 Thermoanaerobaculia bacterium
CATCAAAAAGTACCTCTCGGCGAAGAACCTCCACGTCGTCATCGTGACCAAGGACGCGGAAGGGCTGAAGAACACCCTCCTCGCCGACGCGCCGTCATCGATCAAATACGACGCGCCGAAACCGCAGCTCGCCGAGGAAGACAAAACCATCGGCAGCTACAAACTGAACATCAAGCCCGAGAACGTGCGCATCGTGAGCGTCGACGACGTCTTTGCGAAGTAACGCCCGGGCTCATCGCATCAATGAATGAGGGCGGCCGTGAGGCCGCCCTTTTTCGTTTGCAGAGCGAGCGCGGGTTATCATTACGCGTCAGCTCCAAATAAGCTTCTCGGGAAATCACAAGAATGCGCTTCGATCTTCGCGGCCTCCGCGGCCTCTCGCTGCTCGTCCTTTGCCTTGCCGGCCTCAGCGTTTCAGCGGCGACGATCACCGTCACCAACACGAACGACACCGGTCCCGGCTCACTGCGCCAGGCGCTGCTCGACGCCAAGAACCCGGGCGACCGGATCGAGTTTGCGATCGGCAGCGGGGTGCAGACGATCCGTCCGATGACCCCGCTCGGCCGCCTTGCGGCGGTGTCGTTCTGGACGGCCGGACGCAGCCTGGTTACGGCACGACGCCGCTGATCGAGATCGACGGCTCGCTCATGGCGAGCGGGTCGAGCGTCTACGGAATCGACGCGCAGCCGAACAGCGTCATCCGTGCGCTGGCGATCAATCGCGTTCCCGGCGTCGCGATCTTCTCGAACCTGGCAAGCATCTACGCCTCGCACATCGGGACCGACCCCACAGGAACGATCGCGCCCCCGAATAGCGGCGGAATCGGGGGGAGCGGCCGGTTCGGCGGCAATCTCATCTCGTCGAACCTCGCATACGGCATCCGCGCGACCGGCGGCGTGATCGGCTCGAACCGCCTCGGCACCGACGTCACCGGCCGAGTCGCGCTTGGCCGCAGCAATAGTCAGATCGAGACGTCGTACGGCTCGGAGCCATTGACGATCACCGACAACGTGATCGGCGGCGCGCACCTCGGAATCAGCATCTACTACGCGACCAAGGTCACGATCAGCGGCAACTTCATCGGCATTGCGCGAACGGGTGAGGGCATCGGCTCGTTCGGCAACGGCATCGCCATCTATCAATCCAACCAGAACGTCATCAGCGGGAACACCATCGCGAGCCATCCGCAAGCCGGTGTGCACGTGTCGGACGGATCGATTCGCAATCAGATCCTCGGCAATTCGATATTCGACAACGCGTTCGGAATCGACCTCAGCCCGTGGCCGTACGACGGCGTCACGCCGAACGACAGCGGCGACACCGACACCGGCCCGAACAACTTCACGAACTATCCCGTCATCACCGGCGCCACCTCCGTCGATGGCAACCTGACCGTCACCGGCTCGCTCGCCAGCATCGCCAACCGGACGTTCACCATCGAGCTTTTCGTCAGCCCCGCGTGCGCGGAATCGGGCTACGGCGAAGGAAAAACGAAG
Source organism: Thermoanaerobaculia bacterium (assembly GCA_036388835.1). Taxonomy (GTDB): domain Bacteria; phylum Acidobacteriota; class Thermoanaerobaculia; order Gp7-AA8; family Gp7-AA8; genus QHVT01. Next base: position 1,497 of record DASVRB010000681.1, read on the forward strand.
GTGGTCACATTCACGGCCGGCACGAACGCGAGCGGCATCCTGAACTTCACCCAGTCGCTGCCGATGAACGTCCCGTCCGGTCATGTCATCACGGCAACGGCGACGAGCGCTGAAGAAGGAACGTCCGAGTTCTCGGCGTGCCGCGCCGTCGAGGGCCGCGGCCGCTTGAGCTTCACCGACAGCGACATCGTTCTTTCTGAAGCGAACAGCGGTCCCGTTGCCGTCACGGTCCGCCGGACGGACGGCTCCGTTGGCCCCGCGACCATCACGTACCAGACGGCTGACGGCACGGCGAAGGCCGGGCTCGACTATCTCGCCGCCAGCGGCACGCTCCAATTCGCAGATGGCGAAAGCGAAAAGACGATCGCGCTGCAGGTGATCAACGACTCGGTTTTTGAAGGCGATCAGACGTTCACGCTCACGTTGTCGAACGCCACTGGCGCGGCCCTCGGCTCGCCTCACGTGGCGCACGTGACCATTGACGAGAACGACCAGGTACCGAGCGTTTCGCTCGCTGGCTCGACCGCGTTCCTGGAGGGCGACAGCGGCATCCAGACCGCGCAGATCACGCTGACGCTGTCCTCGCCATCCGAGGTGCCGCTCCCTGTCAGCTATCTGACTCACGAGGGGACTGCGAACGCGGGCGTCGACTACAACGACACCGCTGGGTCAGTGACGTTCGCGCCGGGAGAGATGCAGAAGAACGTCGCCCTGCAGCTCCTCGGCGACACCAATTTCGAGTACGACGAGTACTTTGAATTCGCGTGGAAGCAGCCGCCCGGCGGGGGTAGCGCGGCGGCGATCATCATCAAGAACGACGACGAACATCCGACCGTCACAATCGCCGACGTGTCCGTCGACGAGACGGACGGCGCGACGAATGCCATCCTCACGGTCGTCGCGAGTGCGCCTTTCAGCGGATACATCGGCTACGCAACCATCGCCGGCACGGCAACAGCTGACCTCGATTACGAACGGCGATACGACTGGATTTACTTCGATCAACAGACGACGCAAACGATCTCGATTCCGATCCATGGCGACGACGTCCCGGAAGCGCACGAACAGTTCTCGGTCCATCTCACCGCCAACGGGAACAATTACGTGCTCGCCGATGAGGATGCCACCGTCACGATCCTCGACGACGACATCGGCATCGGTCCCGAGGAGTTGCAGATCCCGGTCGGCGACTCGCGTGACGGCGTCATTCAGGCGGGCGGTGCGGCGACCTCTGACACTACGTTCACGTTGACCACCAGCACACCAGGGATCGTCCGCGTCCCGGCGACAGTGGTCCTCCCGGCCGGAAGCTCGCGCATCAACTTCGACGTCGAAGGTCTTGCACCGGGAGAGGTGAACGTCCTCGTGCACGTCCCGCCTTCGATCGGCGGCGGGGTCACGACGATCCGCGTGACCACGTACGTCGACGCTGAACTGACGCTCACGCCCGATCAGTTGACGGTGACGCGCGGCAACACGGTCACCGTCCACGCATCACTCCGTCCAGTGAACACGCAGCCGCTGCGCATTCGCCTCACTGGCAGCGACACCGTCGCCATCGAGTCGTTCACGATGGCGAGGATGCTGAGCGTGCCGGTGCCGTGGCCGGAGTTGTCGAAAAGGCGGTTGCGGTACGGATCGACGGCACCGTCGGGAGTGCCGTCGCCGTCGACGAAACTGCGCGCGAGATCGTGGCGGAGGTTCACCGGTGTGGTGACATGCCCCGGAAAAAAGCCGGTATCGAGATGCCCGATGCGGGTGCGCCGCTCGCGGAACTTGACTTGGCCACGCGCGCTGCGAAGCTGCGTGTGCTCGTCATCGAGGTGCCAGATCGCGTCGGCACCACGGGCTTTGTTGTGCGCGGGGTCCTGTTCGTCGGCGGTGCAATTGCTGACCGCCGCGCCGAAGCCTTCCGGCGTCCGCGACTCGTCATCGTCGAGGTAGATGTCGTGAATGAGATCGGGCTCCGCGAAGATGACGTCCGATTCGGCAACGCCGAGTTGACCCGCCACGCGCGCATGCGCCGCATCCCAAGGCGACCCCGCCCCCTCCGGCAATTCGGCGATGAACCACTGCGGCGCCGCCTCGAACCCGAAACTCGCCGCCGGCGCCACCGGCCGGTCGTACAACGGCCGCAGATTCACCCGCGACTCCGCCGCACGCAACCCACTCGACGGACGCAGCTTCACCAGCACTCGATTTTCCATAGCCGATCGCTCTCTCCCTCTCACTAGGTGGGACCGGGACGGGGATTTCCCTACCCTGATTCGAAGCCGAGCGCGCGTGAGGTGCTGGTGTCGGGGGAAATCCGACTTTACGGCTCTCTCTACAACCAAATCCAGATCGATCGAATCGAAGACGGAGGAGGATCCATGCGCATCTCTGCACTCATCCTTGTGCTCTGCGCAGCGACGTTACCGCTGCTCGGACAAACCTCACCAACGGCATCAGATCTCACGGAAGCACAAACCAATCTCACCCAACAGAACGAGACCCCGGAAGAGAAATACAAGAAAAAGTACGAGAACTGGCGAGACACGCGGCGGAACCAGACGGACCAGAGGAGCGCCTTCATCGGCTCCGTTTATCTCGGCGAAGTGATCGACACATTCGCCGCCGACGAGGTTCTCAAATATTTGAATCCGGAAGATGCGAACGAACGGAAGTTCCGGACCGTGGGAGGCGTCGACTTCCAGTACCGGCTCACCGGCAGCGCTGCTTCAGGGCGGCAGTTGTGGGTATTCGGCGAAACGGTTCACGGCGTGCGCAGCCGCGACGTCGATTGCAAAAAAGAGAACAACATGAAGCTCACGGTCTGCCAGGAAAATATCGACGTCGGGCAGGTGCCGACCGGCCCGAACGATTTCATCGCCATTCTGCGCAATGCCGGGACGCTCGAAGCCTTCGTCGGCTTCCGCTATGAATTTCCGCCGCCGCTGCAGGACCTCACCGACAGCCCGGCGCGGCTGTTCGTCAAAGGGCAGCTCGGCTTTCTGAGCGTCGCGGGCGGCGGCGGCGACGTCGTGGACGAGCACAGCATGTCGATCGGCGCCACCGCGGTGGCGGGCCGCTTTCAGGGAAGCTTCCTGCAGGTCGGCTACGGACGGAATGATCTCTTCCTCCGCAATCCCAATAAGCGATTGGTCGTCGACGCGCTGCTGTCGATCGATCCGCAGTACATCCCCGGTCTGCGCAACAACGACCGCCTCCGTCCGTTCCTCGAGTTCACCGGCAATTTCGACGGCGGTGATGGCGCCGACAGTATCCAGACCTGGTTCGGCTTCGACTATGAGTTCCGCGACCCGTGGGATTACCGCGGTTATCCGAAGGAGCAGTAGCCGTGACCGCGCCGGCCCGCGAAGCGTCCAGTCGCACTGACTTTGTCCACGTTCTCGAAGAAGAGTATGTCCGCCTGAACGGCAAGCCGTGTGACCCGGTGCGGCCCGCTCCATCGAACGGCGATCTGAAGATGCTTTACGCCGCGATCCACAAGGACGCGAAAGACGGCAAGCGAAGGTCGGCGCTCTGTATCTCCGGCGGTGGGATTCGGAGCGCGACCTTCTCCCTCGGGGTACTGCAGGAGTTGGCGCGCCGCTGCATTCTGGAGAAATTCGACTATCTCTCCACCGTATCGGGCGGCGGCTATATCGGAAGCTGGCTCTCCTCGTATATCCGGCGGCGGCCGGACGGGATTGAGCAGGTTGCGTTGGAGCTCGGACGGCCGGCCGCCGGTAAGACTTCCGGGTCGCCGAACGACGCAACGCCGCCGAACGGCGGAACGGCCGCAGAGAAGGAAGCCACGCAGAACGGCGGAACGCCCACAGAGAAGGAAACGCCGCCGAACGGCGGAACGGCCACAGAGAAGGGACCGACGCAGAACGGCGGAACGGCAGAGAAGGAGGCGACGCAGAACGGCGGAACGCCCAACAAGAAGGAAGCGACGCAGAACGGCGGAGCGCCCACAGAGAAGGAAGCGACCTCGGACGGCGGAACGGCGACAAACAAGGAAGCAACGCCGAACGCTGCACCGGCGTCCCCGAAGTGCAAAGGCGGGCGCAAGCGCGAGCTCGACGATCCCTTGAAGCCGGAGGCAGATCCGATCGTGAATCTGCGCCGGTACAGTAATTACCTCACGCCAAAGCTCGGTCTCTTCTCAGGCGATACGTGGGCGCTGACGGCGACGTACGTGCGCAATCTGCTGCTGAACTGGCTGATGCTGCTGCCGGTCATCGTCACAGCGCTCGCCGTTCCACGATTGATGGTGGCGCTGCTGTATGAGCCTCGCCACGAGGAGCCGTACGTCGCCGCGTTCGCCTTTCCGCTTCTGGCGATGGCGACGTATTACCTCGCGCGAACGAGGCCGGCGCACAATAAAGCCTCCCGCCAATTCATCTATACGAACAAGGGGTTCCTCACACTGGCAGTCGCGCCGTTCGTGCTCGCGGCGATTTTCCTCGTATTCATGTGGGCGCGAATTTCCTACGACTTCACGCAATGGTCGTTCACGAATATCGGCTTGCGCGATCTCGTCTCGTCGGACGGTTGGGCCAGGATCGCGCAGGCGTCGGGCGGCTGGATGAAGGTGGCGATCGCGTTCGCGGTTACCAACGCGCTCGCTTCGATCGTGTACATGGTGCGGTACGCGTGGGCCACCCGGAAGGAGCGCCGGCCCGGCATTCGACAGGACTCGACCACCAATCGCTTCGTAGCGAAGAAAGCGGCGCTGGAGATCGGCGCCGCGCTGGTCAGCGGCACTGTGGCCGCCGGAGTGCTCTATTTTTTTGCGCAGATCCTTTTTCCGGCACCGATCGACAATCGCGTGCCGCTGCCGTCGACGGCGATCTGGGAGTCGTATCCCCCCGCATTGCCGGAATTGACGACGGCGCTCTATGCCTGCTTCGGCGTTCCGCTCGTGCTCTGTGCGCTCTTCATCCAGTCGGCGCTCTTTGTTGGTTTGATCAGTTGGTACAACGAGGAGTACGACCGGGAGTGGTGGGCGCGTGCTGCAGGATGGGTGCTGCTGGCCGGCGTCGTCTGGATGGCGTTTGCGGTGCTGACGATCTATGGGCCGGTCATGATTTATCAATTTCCCACCATTGCGGCAACGCTCGGTACGGGGTCAGGACTGGTCGCCATCATCGGCGGCAAAAGTGCAAAAACCGAGGGAAGAAAACGCGCCGCCGGCGAGAAACTCGATGCGAAAGCGGCGCTGAACCTGAGCGTCGGCGTGATCGCCTCACTGTTCGCCGTGTTTCTCCTCGCACTGCTCTCCCTCGTCACGTCCGAGATCCTGATCGAGGTCAACGATCTCGACGACGTCTTGCGCACCCGGAATTTCGAGCTGCTCAAAGGGTCCACATACCAACTGCGGGAGGTGAACGGAACCCCGGTCACCCTCGAGAAACGGCAGTGGCGGCGCACGCTCGAGCCGCCGAGTTATCCCGCAGTCGACGTAGAGCGCTTTCGCGCGTTGCGCCACCTGTACATCGTCGACCGCACCACCATTGGACAAGGAGTGTTTCTCGTCTTCATCCTGCCGTGGTTCGGCGTCGTCGCGTCGATGTTCATCGGCGTGAACCAGTTCTCGATGCACGCCATGTATCGCAACCGTTTGGTCCGCGCCTATCTAGGCGCTTCCCGCGATCGTGAGCGACGGAAGGCAAACCCTTTTACCGGCTTCGATCCCAATGACGATTTTCCGGTGCATCGCTTGCGGCCGGAAGCGTTCTGGACACATAGCTTTAGCGAGTTGGAGCCATTCGTCCGCAGCCTCCGTCCGGCCGATCCGGGACGGCGGCTGTCGATTCGCAGCATGCTCGGACGGGAGGACAAAGCAGACAATGCGGACGCCCAGACGACCGAACAGGAACGGAAGGCCGTACTGGCCGGGTACATCGTGGGACTTTTGTCGACGCGCACGCGGCGGCTGATGGACGAGTTCCTGCAGGTCGCGCCCGAGCCGGAGGTCCATTCATCGCTGGTCGAATCGCTGTCCGAGGATCTGAATCGCATCATTGAGGAGCACGACCTCACGAGAACGAAAGGGAACGGCACTCCCGCTCCACAACGCGCGACCGGAGATTCGCTGCAACCGTGGCGGAACCGCCGATTGATGAACGCGACGTTCCCCGGTCTGCGTCCCTGCACCTCCGCAAAGCCGTATCACGTGATCAACGCCACGCTGAATCTCGTCGCCGGAAAAGAGCTTGCCTGGCAGGAGCGGCGTGCGGAACCGTTCGCCATTACGCCGCTGTACTGCGGCAACCGTCAGCTCGGCTACCGCTCCAGCCGCGTCTACGGCGGACCAGGCGGCATTTCCCTCGGCACGGCCGTGGCCATTTCCGGCGCGGCGGCGAGCCCGAATATGGGCTACAACTCCTCACCCGCTCTGTCGTTCCTCCTGACGCTCTTCAATGTTCGTCTCGGCTGGTGGCTCGGGAATCCGGGGGAGCGAGGTCACAACACGTACTGGCGGTCTAATCCGAAGTTTTCTCTCGGTCCGCTCTTCGATGAACTGAGCGGCAATACCGATCAGCAGCATCCGTATGTGTATCTCTCGGATGGCGGGCATTTCGAGAACCTGGCGCTCTACGAAATGGTGCAGCGTCGCTGTCACGACATCGTGCTGATCGACGCCGCCGCCGATCCCGGTTTCGGTTTCGACGACCTCGGAAACGCCGTGCGCAAGATCCGGATCGATCTCGGCATTTCCATCACGTTTCAAGCCTTCGACATCTTTCCGCGTTCCGAGGAGAAGCCGGCCAATGCCAAATACTGCGCGATCGGGACGATCGCGTATAGCGACGTGGACGGTGAGCACGCACAGGCCGGAAGGTTGCTCTACATCAAGCCGGCGATCTATTTCAACAAAGAATCGCGCGACGTCTACAACTATGCGCGACAGAATCCGCAGTTCCCGCACGAATCGACGGCCGATCAGTTCTTCAGCGAGTCGCAATTCGAGAGCTACAGAGCGTTGGGCGAAATGACCATTGAACAGATCGCGAACGAGGGTGGCCTCGACGGTGAGGGCGTGCACAACCTGATAGAGGCGGCGTGGCGATATGCCGAATCAAAATGAGAAGCCGCTGCGCCTGAGTCTTTTGCGTGCGCTCCGCGCTCAATCGTCGCGCTCCGGTCGCGCCGCCGGCTGAACAGCCTTCAGATCTGCCGCTCGCGTTGAGCGGCAGATCTGTTGACAGCTAAGAGCGGCACGCGCAGCGCCACTGCAACATCACAACAACTCCCGTTTGCTGCAGAGCAGCGCCAGACGCTTCTTCATCGTTTCGAATTCAGCGGCGCCAAGGAGGTCGGAGTACGACTGCTCGACCTGCTGAACGGCGTCCAGTGCGACTGTGAGGAAGCGGCGGCCCTTCGGGGTGAACTTCACGATGCGCGCGCGTGAGTCGCGTTCGCTCACGCGCAGCTCGAGAATGCCGTGGCCTTCCAGGCGGCGGATGATCTTGTTCACCGCCTGCTTTGATTCGCCGAGACGCTGGATCACGGTGGAGAGGTCAGTGCCGTTCTCGTCCACCTGCGCGAGCACGGCGATGTGCGCGGCCCTGACGAACGGGAAGCCACGTTTGCGAATGCGCTCGTTCGCCTCGTCGATGAAATCGCGGCTCAGTTCCAGGAGCAGCCGGCCGACGTGGGTATCGCGAATCTCTTTCTGATTCTTCATGACCTCACCATGATAGTCCCCAGGGTTGACTAATTCGTAAACCGGGTTTACTTTGATGCGGAAGGAGAAAACATGAACGCTCACTATCCGATCCACGACGCCGACTCCGCCCCCGCTGAAAGTAAGCCTGCGCTCGAAGCCACCGCGGCACGCCTGGGCAAAGTTCCGAATCTCGTCGGGACCATGGCTGCCGTCCCCCAGCTCATCAACTCGTTTCTTCAACTGACGCAGACCGCCGAAACGCTGACCTTGCCGGCGCTGGAACGCGAAGTCGTCGCCCTCGCCGCCGGCGTCGAAATCGGCTGCCGCCACTGCGTCGCCGTTCATACCGGGGTGCTCAAGAGACTCGGCGCGCCACAGAGCCTGATCGCAGCGATTCGCGGCGGGCGTCCGCTCGAAGACGCTCGCCTGGCCGCGCTGCTCGACTTCACGCGTCAGGTGATCGTCGAGCGCGGGGCAGTGAGTGACGACACGCAGTCGGCGTTCTTCGCGGCCGGCTTCACCGGACAGCACGGCCTGGAGATCGTCTTTCTCGTCTCTGTCCTGTCGATGAGCATGTACTCGAGTCGCCTCGCGCAAGTGCCACTCGATGACGCTCTCAAGGCACTCGCGGCCTGATCGACAGAGTGCGAGAAACATTGAGGAGATGAAACGATGAAATCCGTTGCCGCACTTGTATCGATTGCTTTGATGGCGGCGGTGCTGGGTGTCAATACGTACAACTCGGCCGTCGATGCGAAGAGCTGGGGGGCCGCGATTCCTCACTCGATCGAGACCGCAAGAAACTACTTCCACACCGTCAATCCCGGAACGTTCATGCGGATCGCTTCCCCACTGAATCAACTCTTCGCCCTCGCCGCGCTGCTCATTGCGTGGAGGTCCGGAAAACGGGCAAGGCTCTACTTCGGTCTGGCATTCCTGGCAGCGGTCTTTGCGGAGCTTCTGACGTTCATCTACTTCTTCCCGCGCAACGAGATCCTCTTTTCCGGTGCGGAAGGAAATGCGGCAGTGCTCACCACGGCGTGGTCGGAGTGGAGCCGGATGAACTGGGTCAGAAATCTCATCCTCGCCGCCGGCCTCGCCTGCTCGATGGCCGCCGTCGACGCTCTGTACAGAAGTGAGCTGACCGCAGAGCCGGAACGGAAATGACGACGCAAAAAGGTCAGGCGGTCAGCGCCGCCGCCTGACCTTTTTTCTCGACGGCGCCGCTTTGGCTAAGCCGAGCGGCAAGCCTCGCGAAGGGCGGAGGCTTGCGCCTCCTGAAGAAAGCGGTGGCTCGCGCGATCGCCGCGGCGAAAGCCGCGGTTTTGGAGTGCGGCGACGCCAGTCGCCGCTTTGGCTAAGCCGAGGCGCAAGCCTCGCGAAGGGCGGAGGCTTGCGCCTCCTGAAGAAAGCGGTGGCTCGCGCCACCGCACTCCAAAGCTGCGCAATTCGCGACGTCGCGGACAGGTTCGTACGAGCGCAATCACGATGGGTGCGGGAAATCACTCCCGCAGGAAGCTGAGCGGTCGGGCCGCCGCTCGAACAGGAGTCGGGATCACCTCCCGACGCGTTCGGACCATGACCCGTACTCGCTCGCTGCCTCCTCCACTGCCGCCACCCGCGGCGCGCATGGTGCAGCACGTCCCGTGGAGCAAACCATGAACATTTCTGAGCTTCTGATCGCATTGCTGGCGATCTTCGCCGCCGCGAAAATCTTCGGTGAGCTGGCCGAGCGCATCGGGCAGCCGGCGGTGCTCGGCGAAATGATCGGCGGCATCGTCATCGGCGTCTCCGGACTGCATCTCATCGACGCGCACAGTCCCGTGCTGCATCTGCTCGCCGAGCTCGGCGTGCTCCTCCTCCTCTTCCTCATCGGTCTCGAGACCGACATCCGCCGCCTGCTCTCCGTCGGCGGCGCGGCGCTCGCGGTTGCCGCTGCCGGTGTCGCACTTCCGTTCGCGGCCGGCTTCGGCGTCGGCAGGTGGCTGAACTACCCGACCACCGTCTCCGTCTTTCTCGGCGCCGCCTTGACCGCGACCTCGGTCGGCATCACCGCGCGCGTGCTGTCGGATCTCGGCCACCTGAAGAGCGACGAATCGCAGGTGATCCTCGGCGCCGCGGTCGTCGACGACATCCTCGGCCTGGTGCTGCTCACCGTCATCAGCGCGGTGGCAGCGGGCGAGAGTCTCACCTTCGGCGGCGTCAGCAGGATCTTCGGCGTTGCGTTCGGCTTCGTCATTCTCGCCGTAGTCATCGGCTCGCTGCTCGCGCCGAAACTCATCGCCATCATCACGCGGCTGCGGGTCGGCAAGGCGCTCTTCTTCGCCTCGATCATGTTTGCGTTCGGCCTGGCCTGGCTGGCCTCCGCCGTCGGGTCGGCGCTGATCATCGGCGCGTTCGCGGCCGGCCTCGTGCTCGCGCGCACCGATCGCGGAAAAGACATCGAGCACGAGGTCTACGACGTCGCGCAGTTCTTCATCCCGATCTTCTTCGTCTCCGTCGGTGCCGCGGTCGACCTCAAAGCGATCAATCCGTTCACCGCCGACACACGCCAGTTCTTCGTGGTCGGCATGCTGCTGACGCTCGTCGCCATCGTCGGCAAACTGCTCGCCGGCTACTTTGCGTTCGGACGTCCGCTGCGCAAGATCGTCATCGGCGTCGGCATGGTGCCTCGCGGAGAAGTGGGACTGATCTTCGCGCAGCTCGGCCTCACCGCCGGCCTGTTGTCGGCAGGGCTGTACAGCAGCGTCGCGCTGATGGTGATGATCACGACCTTCGTCGCGCCGCCCGCATTGCGCGCCTTGCTGGCCAAGAGCGCGGGCGCACCGGAGCATCTCGACAGCGCATTGAGCGACGTGGTGACGGAAGCGTTCGAAGACGACGACGAACGGCGGCAGGGCGAACGGCGGCAGCCGGAAACGGCGGTGCGCTAGACGCAATTCAATCGCGAATCAAAGCGGCTCCGACCGCGCGCCGTGTCACAATCATTTCCGAGTCCAAATACCTCCTCGGAGCCCCTGATGATTCGACCGATCGCGGTACTTCTCTGCCTGTTCGCAGTCCCCCTCTCCGCCGCGACGTTCACCGTTACCTCCGCCAATGACAGCGGAGCGGGCACGCTGCGGCAGGCGATCCTCGACGCGAACGCGGCAGGGGCCGGACCGCACACGATCGCGTTCAACATCGCGCCGGCGGGTCCGCACACGATCGCGCCGCTCTCCGCGCTTCCTGAGATCACCTCCGCACAGACGCTGCTCGACGCAACGACCCAGCCTGGATACACGGGCGCGCCGATCATCGAGCTCTCCGGCATCTCGACCAGCGGCATCGTCAACGGCCTCACCATCAGCGGCCCCAATTCGCGCGTCCGCGGATTCGCGATCAACGAATTTCCGATCGACGGAATCGCCATCAAAGCGGCCGGCGTCGAGGTGACGAACAATTTCATCGGCGTCGATATTGACGGAACGACACCGCTCTGGAACCGCTTCAACGGCGTCTCGATCGCTTCGTCCGGCGCGTCGATCACCGGCAACAAGATCGCCTGGAACCTCGGTCACGGCGTGCTGGTCGTCGGCGTTGGCCACGAGCGGAACTCGATCCGCCAGAACAGCATCTTTGCGAACCGCGACCGCGGCATCGCCCTCGGCACGCTCGGCGGTACGACGCCGAATGACCCGCGCGACGTCGACAGCGGTTACGCGAACAACATGCAGAATCATCCGGTGCTGACGACGGCGGTCTGGAACGGCGGCACGCTGACCGTCACCGGAACGCTCAACAGCACTCCCTCCACTACATTCGACATCGACCTCTACTCGAACGAGTTCTGCGACTTCGGCGCCGGACAGGGCCAGGTGTGGCGGCATACCGTGCAGGTGACGACCGACGCGAATGGCGACGCCGCAATCCAGGCGTCGTTCGCCTATCCGGGCGCCGGCTTCATCACCGCCACCGCCACGAATCGCGCGCGCACCGAGACCTCGGAGTTTTCGCGCTGCACGGTCGTCACGAACGCCAGCGCCAGCACGATCCAGTTCGCGTCGGCCACGCAGAAGGTCACCGAAGGGCGCGACGACTTTGCGACCGTGATCATCACTCGCGCGGGCAGCACCGCCGGACGAGCGACGGTCGAACTCCTCTTCGGTCAGGGCTCCGCGATGATGCCGAACGACTATCACGCGCCTGCCATCGGCCGCTTCATGCTGACGTGGAACGACGGTGACGGCGCGCCGAAAGAAGTGAAGTTCCCGATCGTCGCCGATGACTTTTACGAGCAGACCGAAGACTTTCCGGTGCAACTGACGAATGCCACCGGCGCGACGCTCGGCGCGCTCGTCTTCACCACCGTCACGATCGAAGAAGACCTCAGCGGACCGGCCCTGCCGGCCGATCTTTCCATCGGCATCTACACGCGCTCCGCCGGCGCAATGCAGGGCGCGGCGGTCGATTACGAGATCATCCTCACCAATCACGGTCCGAACAACGCCACCAACGCTCGGATGACGAACGTGCTGCCGCCGCAGCTCCTGTTCGTCGAGCTGCGCCCCCCCACCGGCTGGAGCTGCACCACGCCGGCGGAAGGAGCGACCGGCACCATCACCTGCACCGCTCCGATCGCGCCGTTCCAGAATGGGAACACCACCTACTTCAATCTCAGCGCGAGGGTGGCGTACGACGCCGTCGGCCCGGTCGTGAATCACGTGAGCGCGACGCACGACGGCACCGATCCCCACCCCGCCAATTCGAGCGCTTCATCGAGCCCAATTGAAGTCGTGCCGCAGAACGCCGACCTCTCGATCACGAAGACGGCGAATGTTGCGAAAGCCGCCGCCGGCAGCGTCGTGCAATACACGATCAAAGTCGCGAACAGCGGCCCTGACGCCGCGATGTCGACGACCATCACCGACGTCCTCCCGCCGCAGCTGCAGTTCGTCTCCCTCATCGAACCGTCGGACGTCTTCTGCACGAAGCCGGCGGAGAACACGAACGGCACGGTCACGTGCAACGCGTTTCGGATCACTCCCGGAACCGCCGTGACGTTGACGATCAACGCGCGCGTTGCTCCCGATGCCGCGCCGGGCGTCGTCACCAACACCGCCACCGGTGTCGCGCTGACCACCGACCCAGACCACGCGGATCGCTCCGCCGCGGCCACGGTGGAGATCGTGCCGGGTGCCGACCTGTCGCTCCACAAAGGCACCTCGACGCTGCGCGCGCGCGCCGACTCGATCTTCACCTACACGCTGTCGCTGCAGAACAGCGGGCCGAACGCCGCGGCCGACGTCGTGCTCACCGACGTCCTTCCGCCGGAGCTGCTGTTCGAGGCCATCGGCGCGAGCGGCGGCTTCACCTGCACCACGCCCGAGCGCGGCACGAACGGCACCGTCACCTGCACGAGTGCGAGCGTCGGCGCGTCGATCGTCACCGGCGTGCAGATCCGCGTGCGCGTCGCGCCGAATGCGAAGTCCGGCACGGTGATCAACCGCGCGTCGGTCGCGAGCACGACCGCCGACCTCGACACGCACGACACGACCGCCGCTGCGCCCGCAGTCACGCTCGAACCGCCCGCCGGCACCGAACGCCGCCTCGACCGCAGCACGCCGCCGCAATGGATGCCGCAGACCGCGCCGCATGTGGCCACGACGCAGCGGAACGCACTCGCCGTCTGGCGCGAGGGCGACGTCGGTGTCTCGCCGCCGAGCCGCCCCGTCTCGATTCGCGGCGCACTGTTTCGTCCGAATGCCGACGGCGAGCTGCTGCTCGACATCGCCGCCTCGCAGCCAGGCACCGACGTCAACGATCCGGTCGTCGCCGCCGCGGGCGATCGCTATCTCGTGGTGTGGCGCGAGTTGAAATCGTCGGCGGGCCGTCTGCTCGCGCGCCGCATTCGCGACGACGGCTCGTTCCTCGATCCGGAGCCGCTGGTCCTCGAGACCGGTGCAGCGGTGATGTGCTGCTCCGAGCTCGGCGATCCACGCCCGGCCGTCGCTTCGAACGGCACCGACTTTTACGTGACCTGGGTTTCCGCCGATTTCGACGTGCGCGGAAGGCGCGTCCCCGCTGCAGGGCCGGTCACCGCCGCCTCGATCGTTCTCTCGCGCGAGGATGACAACCAGATCCGCGGCCATTACGACGTCGAAGTGACCTGGACCTCGGCGATCTATCTGGTGACGTGGCTCGACTCTGTCTTGCGCATCGAGCCTCCCGCGCAGGAGCCGTTCGTCCTCCGTCTCGCGCGCGTGACGCCGGGAGGCGTGCTCCTCGACACGAAGGTCAGCGAATCGCTCGACGGCGTGATCTTCGGCTCCGTCACCGCCAGCGCGCTCCGCGACGGCGCGCTGCTCACCGTCGATTACGAAGAGCTGTCGCCGTTACCAAACACGCGCCGTCACTGCATCGGCGTGCTGATCATGACGGCGATCGGAGAGCCGAGCGACGCCTATCCCCTCCGCTGCGAAAACGAGCCGGCCGCGAGCGCCCCCGTCCTCCACGCGAAGCTGCTCCCGATCTCGACCGGCTTCCTCCTCGTGCAGCCCGGCCGCCGCTACGCCCCCATCTTCCGCGACACCCCCATCCGTACTGCGACCATCGACCCGTACTTCAACACCCTCCCCCCATCCACCCTCCTCGGCCCCCTCGGCCAGGAAGTGGCCGTCGCGAACTGGAACGGCTCCGCCCTCTTCGTCTACAACCGCGCCGACCGCGACCCCAACAACGCCAGCGTCCCCCGCATCTTCGCCCTGCTCATGGCACCGTCGGAAGGAAACGCGCGAAGGCGCTCCGTGCGCCACTGACCGTCCTGTGGAGCGGCGGGCTCTTAGCCCGCCGGGATCTCGCGAAAGGTCGGCGGGCTAAGAGCCCGCCGCT